>VAXF01000315.1:0-5847 GCA_005888395.1 Actinomycetota bacterium
TGGCGGTGGCCGTGGTCGTCTGCGTCCCCTGGAGATGGAGGCGCGTCGGCGAGTCGCCCGTCGTCCGGTCGACGGGGAGCCGGAAGTCGCTCTCGATGGTCGCCACCTTGCGGCCGTGCCGGAGGCCGAGGGAGGCCAACCGGCCGCTGCCGGTCAGCCGGGCCGAGGGGCCACCGATCCGCACCGGTTGGTCGATCGTCCAGCGGTCACCGGGCGCCAGCGCTCGTTCCGGCGGCGCGCCCGCCGCCTCCGGGAAGATCTCCGAGAGGCCCAGGCCGCCGAGGACCTGCGCGGGCAGGCCCTCGATCTCCTGCACCTCGGTCAGCTGGGCGGCCCGGTCGATGCGGACCACGAACGTGCGCAGCTCGCCTCCCGGTGAGCTGAGCTCGACCCGGACCTGACGATCGCCGCCTTGCGCTCCCAGGACGGCGTGGCGGGCGATCAGCACCTCGTCGTCCACGCTTCGGTGAGGCGCCAGGTCGGCGATGCGGGTGACGGCGACCGCGTGCACCTCGATCCGGTAGGTCGCACGCGAGCCGTTCGATGGTCGGTAGGACACGCGGACACGGCTCGGACCGCAGCCGGCGACGACGAGCACCAGCCCCCCGAGCGCGGTCAACCGCCGGGCGCGTCGGGTAGGCACGCGGCGAGAGTACCGTCCGGCTCGGTGAGACCACGCGAGGGAACGACGGTGCCGGACGACCTGCTCGCCCCCTTCCGGGCCCGTCCCGAGCGGGCCGGCGTGCTCACCGACTTCGACGGGACGCTTTCTCCGATCGTGCCCGACCCCGCCGCCGCCCGCCCCCTCCCGGAGGCGGCGGCGCTGCTCCACCGGCTGGCCGACCGGTACGAACGGGTCGCGGTCGTGTCGGGCCGACCGGCCGAGTTCCTCGTGCGCCACCTGGGCCTGTCCGGCGGCGGGAGGCTGTACGCGGTGGGGCTCTACGGCATGGAGTACGCGCAGGGCGGCATCGTGACGACCCGTCCCGACGCCGAAGAGTGGCGGGCCGTCGTCGACACGGTCGCCCGTGAGGCGGAGGAGCAGGCGCCCTTCGGCGTGCTGGTCGAGCGCAAGGGCCTGTCGGTCACCCTGCACTACCGGACGGCGCCCGAGGAGGCCGCGTGGGCCCGTCGGTTCGCGGAGGACACCGCCGGCCGGACCGGCCTCGTCGTGCACCCGGCCCGCATGTCCGACGAGCTGCGGCCGCCCGTCCCGGTCGACAAGGGCCGCGTGGTCGCTGACCTGTGCGAGGGCCTCGAGGCCGCCTGCTTCATCGGCGACGACGTCGGCGATCTGCCCGCCTTCGAGGCCCTCGACCGGATCGCCGCGGCACGCGACCTGCATGTGCTCAAGGTCGTCGCGGGCAGCGCCGAGCTCCCGGCGGAGCTCGCCACCGCAGCCGACGTCGTCGTGGACGGCCCCGCCGGCGCCGTCGCCGTCCTCCGCGCCCTTCTCCCGAGCTGACCCGCGACGGCCCGTCAGCGCGCCGGCGGCGCGGTGTGGGCGGCCCTCACCTGCTCGTCGAGCCAGTCGCGGGGTGTGCGCCGGCACACCGCCTGCCTCAGCGCGGCGGCCTGCCCGGCACGGGCGGCCCTGTCCATCGACAGCGCCTCGTCGAGCGCCTCGGCCGTGCCGCTCACGTCGAACGGGTTGATGCGGACGGCGAACGGCCCGAGCTCGGCCCAGCTCCCCGCCTCCGACGACAGCACGAGGACGCCGTCCCGCCCGTCCCGCACCGGGTTCACCAGCAGCACGTCGTACCGGCGCAGGACGGCGAGCGAGCCGGGGAAGTCGTCCGCGGTGTCGAGCAGGATCGGCGCCCAGCCCGGCCGGCCCCACCGGTCGTTGATCACGTCGACCAGGGCCTCGACCTCCTGCCGGTAGGCGAGGTACTCGGCCAGCCCCTCACGGCTCGGGTACACGCGGGCGACGAACACGACCCGTTCCCGCCACTCGGGCCGGGTCGCCAGGAGCTCGTCGTAGGCGTGGAAGCCGCGCAGGATGTTCTTGGAGAGCTCGATGCGGTCCACGCGGGCGATCACCATGCGATCGCCGACTGCAGCGTCCAGTGCGGCGAGACGCTGCGCCGCTTCCGGCGACTCCTTCGCCCTCGTCACCTCGTCGGCGTCGATGGTGGCCGGCGCGACGAACGTCGGCGGCACGCGGTCGAGCACCGAGCGGGCCGGCGCGACGAACGTCGGCGGCACGCGGTCGAGCACCGAGCGGGCCGACGCCTCGAAGCCGGCCGCCCACCGGGCCGAGTGGAACCCGCAGGCGCGGTGGCCCGCCAGGCCGTCCAGCAACTCGGTGGCGACGTCGTCGGGGAGGACACGGAGCCCCGTCGGCTCGACGAACGGCGTGTGGTGGAAGTGGGCGGTCGCCAGGTCCGGGCGCTTCTCGGCCAGGGCGGCGCCGAGCAGGCTGAGGTGGTAGTCGTGCACGAGGACGGTCGCCGAGTCCCCCGCCTCCTCGACGACCGCCTCGGCGAAGGCGGCGTTGACGGCCCGGTACCCTTCCCACGCCTCCCGCCACCGCCGGTCGATCCGGGGTCGCCGCGCCAGGTCCATCAGGTTGTGGTGCAGGAACCAGAGCGTGGCGTTGGCGACGACGTCGTAGAACAGCCGGTAGGCGTCGGGCTCGACGACGAGTGAGCGCAGGCGGAACCCCTGCGCCTCGACCACACCCTGGGCAGCCGCTTCCCGATCCGCGTCGGTGATGGCGCTGGCGATCCACGTGCCCCCCACCTCGGCGACCGCCGGGCCCAGGCTCGTGACGAGGCCGCCGCCGCCCCTCGTTGGCACGAGCGCCCCGCTGTCGTCGTGCGCGAACGAAAGCGGGCCTCGATTGGAGACGATGATCAGCTCGGGCTGCGGCATCCGCGATGGCACCATACCCGGGTGCAGCTCCTTGTAGCCGCGCCCGACAAGTTCCGGGGGACGGCCAGCGCCTCAGAGGTCGCCGCGGCGATGGCGACGGCGGCCGAGGGAGTGGGGTGGGCCTGCCCTGGTCGGCCGGCCCCGCTGGGCCCGTGTGCGGGGGCCGCTGGACGAGGCCATCGAAGCCGAGTACCGCATGTTGACCGGCGCCACCGCGGTGGTCGAGATGGCCAGGGCCGCCGGCCTGGAGCTGGCCGGCGGTGAGGAGTGGAACGATCCCATGCGAGCGACCACGGCCGGCGTGGGGGACCTGATCAAGACCGCGGTCGCCGCCGGCGCCCGCCGGGTGATCGTCGGCGTGGGCGGGTCGGCCACGACCGACGGGGGGCTCGGCTGCATCCGCGCTCTCGAGCCCCACGCCCGGCTGGCCGGCGTCGAGCTGGTCGTCGCGTGTGACGTGTCGACGACCTTCGTCGACGCGGCCGACCTGTTCGCCCCGCAGAAGGGCGCGTCGCCCGCCCAGGTGGCGCTGCTGCACCGGCGGCTCGAGCGGCTCGCCCAGGTCTACGAGGACGAGCACGGCGTCGACGTCCGCGACATCCCCGGGTCGGGCGCGGCCGGAGGGCTGGCCGGAGGGCTGGCCGCCATCGGCGCGGAGCTGGTGCCCGGCTTCGACCTGGTGGCGGAGGCGACCGGATTGGCCGACCGCATCGAGCGCGCGGACCTCGTGGCGACCGGGGAGGGCTTCCTCGACGAGCAGTCGCTCCGAGGCAAGGTGGTCGGCGGCGTGCTCGAGCTGGCCGAGGCGGCCGGCGTGCCCGCGCTCGTCGTCGTCGGCCGCGTCGTCGAGGGAATGCGGCCCGGCCTCCGCGTCGTCTCCCTGGTCGACCGCTTCGGCGAGGAGCGCGCTCTCGCCGACACCTTGTCCTGCGTGGAAGCAGTGCTCCGGGCCGAGCTGTCCGGGCCGGACAGCTGAAGGGTCCACCAAACGCGTTTTGGGTTAGGAATCGGGCCGGAATCGCGATCCGCTAGCGCGAGCCGGCCATCTCGACGAGCGGCCGGCACTCGGGCACCGGTGGGCCGAGGCCGGCCCGGGCCAGCGCGGTCCGGAGGACCGCCTCGGCGGGCGGCCCGAGCTGGGCCAGCGGCCGGTTGCGGTGGACCCGGCGGCCCAGGTCGACCTGCGCGATGGCGGCCGGCCCGAACCGGGCGGCGACGTCGAGGACGAGGCCGATGTCGACGCCCCAGCCCTCGACGAAAGGCAGCTGGGCGAGGGCCTTGCGGCGGCCGGCGCACTCACCGCCGAGGGGCTGGTCCACGAAGCCGAGGTCGGGGAACAGGACGCGCAGCAGGGGCCTGGCCATCAGCTCGTTCACCCGCCCGCCCTCGCCCGCTCGGCCGCCGAACGGCCTCTCGTAGGTGGCCTTGACCAGCGCGATCGAGTGGTCCTCCAGCAGGGGCCCGAGGAGCGCGGTGACGAAGTGGCCCCCGAACGTCCTCACGTCGGCGTCGCAGTAGACGATCAGGTCCCCGGTCGACTCCGCCAGGGCCATCCACATCGCCCGCCCCTTCCCGGTGCCCGCCCCCGGCACGACCCGGGCGCCGGCCGCCGCCGCCTCGGCCGCCGTGCCGTCGACTGACGCGTCGTCGACGACGATCACCTCGTCGACCAACGGTTCGAGGGCGATCGCCTCGCGCACGATGGCGCCCACCGTCGCCGCCTCGTCGCGCGCCGGCAGGCAGACGGAGACCGTCTGGCCGGCCTTGGCGCTGGCGAGATCCGCAGTCGGGAGTCGGGGCACGGCTCCATCATCGTCGCCGCGCCGGTGCAACGAGAACGCCGCCGCACGCGGCCCGAGGCGACTGCGTCCCGCCCCAATGCGTTTGCCAACCGTCGCAGGGGTCGGCCACGATGGTGGCGAACCCCATCCAGAGCGGTCGAGGGACCGGGCCCAGCGACACCGCGGCAACCAGACCGGGACGAGCCCATCGAGGGCTTGCCAGTCCAGGTGCCAACGCCCGGATCGATGAGGAGGAGCAGTGCCGTTCGTCGCCGGTCTCAAGTGCCGTGAGTGCGCGCGCCCGTACCCGGCCGAGGCGCTCCACGTGTGCGAGTTCTGCTTCGGCCCGCTGGAGGTGGTCTACGACTACGAGGCGATCGCCGGCGCGGTCAGCCGCGAGAAGATCGCCGCCGGTCCGCCCACCATCTGGCGATACGCCGACCTGCTGCCGGCATCGGACCGCAGCCCGGTCAACCTCGGCGCCGGGTTCACACCGCTGGTCAGGGCCGACCGCCTCGCCGCCGAGCTCGGGCTGGGGGAGCTCTGGGTCAAGAACGACACGCTCAACCCGACCGGCTCGTTCAAGGACCGTGTCGTGTCGGTCGCGCTCACCAAGGCGCGCGAGCTCGGCTTCAAGGTGGCAGCGTGCGCGTCGACCGGGAACCTGGCCACGTCGGTGGCCGCCCATTCCGCCCGGGCAGGCATGGACTCGGTGGTGTTCATCCCAGCCGATCTGGAGGTCGGCAAGGTCGTCGCGACCGCTGTGTTCGGCGGGAAGCTCATCGCCGTCGAGGGGAACTACGACGACGTCAACCGCCTGTGCGCCGAGCTCGCCGGCGAGCGGCCGTCGTGGGCCTTCGTCAACGTCAACGTGCGCACGTACTACGCCGAGGGATCGAAGACGCTGGCCTTCGAGGTCGCCGAGCAGCTCGGCTGGCAGGCGCCCGACCACGTCGTCGTCCCGATCGCGTCGGGGAGCCAGCTGACCAAGGTCCACAAAGGCTTCGGCGAGCTGCACCGGGTCGGGCTGTTGGACGAGGAGCCGCACGTGCGGGTGTCGGGGGCCCAGGCCGAGGGGTGCTCGCCGGTGGCGACCGCCTTCGCGGCGGGCAGCGACCACATCAGGCCGGTCAAGCCGTCGACCATCGCCAAGTCGCTCGCCATCGGCAACCCGGCCGACGGGTGGTAC
>VAXF01000315.1:5889-6328 GCA_005888395.1 Actinomycetota bacterium
GGCCCGCACCGAGGGGATCTTCGCCGAGACGGCCGGCGGGGTCACCATCGCCACGCTGGCCAAGCTCGCCGCCGGAGGGGTCGTGCGGCGGGACGAGCGGGTCGTCGTGTACGTGACCGGCCTCGGCTACAAGACGCTGGAGGCCGTCACGCCGCACGTGGCGCCTACTGCGACGATCGCTCCTACGCTGGAGGCGTTCAACGACGCAGTCGAGGTGGAGGAATGAGCGCGCAACAGCCCACAGCGAGCCGGCCGTGAGCGCGGTCACCGTCCGGGTCCCGACGCAGCTCCGCAGCCTGAGCGGTGGCGCCGGCGAGGTGTCGGTCGACGGCGCCACCGTCGGTGAGGTGCTCAAGGCCCTCGACGCCGCCCACGCCGGCTTCGCCGAGCGGCTGTTCGACGAGACGGCCCAGCTGCGCCGGTTCGTGAACGTGTTCGT
>VAXF01000314.1 GCA_005888395.1 Actinomycetota bacterium
CGTTGAGCACGATCCACGGGATGTTCGACATCGTCTCGACGTTGTTGACGACGGTGGGCGCGTCGTAGAGGCCGTACACCGCGGGGAAGTAGGGAGGCTTGATGCGCGGGAAGCCCCGCTTGCCCTCGAGGCTCTCGAGGAGTCCCGTCTCGTCGCCACAGATGTAGGCGCCGGCGCCCGGGTGCACGACGAGGTCGAGCGACCAGCCGGAGCCAAGGATGTTGGGGCCGATGAACCCGCGCTCGTAGGCCTCGTTGACGGCGGCGGTCATCCGCTCGAGCCCCAGCGCGAACTCGCCGCGCACGTAGACGAACGCCCGTGCCGCCCGCACGGCGTAGGCGGTGATCAGCGCGCCCTCCACGATCTGGTGGGGATCGTTCTCCAGCAGCATGTGGTCCTTGAACGTCGCCGGCTCGCTCTCGTCGCCGTTGACCACCAGGTACACGGGCTCGGCCTTGCGGAGCATCGACCACTTGCGCCCGGCCTCGAAGCCGGCGCCGCCGCGGCCCAGGAGGCTGGCGGCGGTGACCTCCTCGACCAGCTTCTCCGGCGGCATCGTGAGCGCCTTGCGCAGGCCCTCGTAGCCGCCGTTGGCGACGTAGGTCTCGAGCCGCCACGACTCCGGGACGCCGATGCGGGCGGTGACGATGCGGGGGGCGTCGGTCAGCGGCATGTCATTCCGGGTCCCGGTCCCATGCCGCGGCCTCGAGCCCGACCGAGCGGCGCACGCGGCAGAGCGTGCCGTGGGGCGGCACGTCGCCCGCGAGACCGCCGGCGCGCAGGTCGTCGACCAGCTCGTCGAAGGCACCGGGGCTGACGTTGCCGAAGAAGCGCCAGTTCACGGCCAGGCACGGCGCCCGTCCGCAGTCGGCGATGCACTCGACCTCCTCGAGGGTGAACTCGCCGTCGGCGGTGGTCGAGCCGGCCTTGACGCCCAGCTGCTCCTCGGCGTGCTCGAGCAGCTCGTAGGCGCCGTTGAGCATGCAGGCGATGTTCGTGCAGATCGACACGAGGTGACGCCCGACCGGCTCCAGGAAGAGCATGTCGTAGAACGTCGCGGTGCCGTGCACCTGCGCGGGTGTGAGGTCGAGCAGCTCGGCCACATGCTCGACGGCCTCGGGAGTGAGCCAGCCGTCCTGCTCCTGGGCCACGTGCAGGATCGGCACCAGTGCGGAGCGCGGCACGGGGTAGAGCGCGATCAGGTTCCGGGCGCGCTGGACGTTCTCAGCCGACAAACGGGCCATTACCTGTCTACCTCGCCCATAATGGGATCGATCGCCGAGGTGATGGCGACGGCGTCGGCGACGAAGCGGCCCTGCATCATGTGCGGCATCGTCTGGAGATTCACGAACGACGGGGCCCGGATGTGCACGCGGTACGGCCGCGCCGAGCCGTCGGACACCAGGTAACAGCCGAGCTCGCCGCGCGGCGACTCGATGGCCACGTAGACCTCGCCCTCGGGCACCTTGAAGCCCTCGGTGAAGATCTTGAAGTGGTGGATGAGCGCCTCCATCGACTCGTCGATGCGGGCGCGTGGCGGCGGCGTCACTTTCTTGTCCTGCACGCGGTAGTCGCCGGCCGGCATGTGCTCGAGCACCTGCCGGACGATCTTCATCGACTCGCGGATCTCGTTGATGCGCACCGCGTAGCGGTCGAAGGTGTCGCCGTGCGTTCCCACTAGAACAGGTACGGCATGTCGCGCCGGAGGTCCCAGGGCACGCCGGTGGCCCGCAGGATCGGGCCCGTCGCGCCGAGGGCGATGGCCTGCTCCGAGGTGATGACACCCACGCCCTCGCTCCTCTCGCGCCAGATTGGCTGACCCGTGAAGAGCTCGTCGTAGCCCTCGAGCCGCTCGGGCAAGGCGTCGAGGATGCGCAGGACGTCGTCGCGCCAGCCGGGGGGCAGGTCGGCCGCCACACCGCCGGGGCGGATGTAGTTGTGGTTCATCCGCAGGCCTGTGACCTTCTCGAAGAACGCCAGGACGCCCTCGCGCTCGCGGAAGCCGTACACCATCATCGACAGCGCGGCGATGTCCATGCCGTTGGTGGCCACGTAGGTCACGTGCGAGGAGATCCGGTTGAGCTCGGTCATCAGCATGCGTATCCACTGGGCCCGCGGGGGCACGTCGACACCCAGCAGCGTCTCGGTGGCCATCGAGAAGACCAGCTCGTTGAAGAGCGGCGCCAGGTAGTCCATGCGGGTGACGTTGGT
>VAXF01000017.1:0-485 GCA_005888395.1 Actinomycetota bacterium
CGCTCTGCTCTGCCCGCCGGCCGGGGCCGACGGCGAGCACGTCGCCCTGCTGGGGCTTCTCCTTGGCGGTGTCGGGGATGACGATGCCGCTGGCAGTCGTCGCCTCCTGCTCGCCAGGGCGGACGACGATGCGGTCCTCGAGGGGCTGCAGGTTCATTCAGGGCCTCCGTGGGCGGTTAGCACTCTCACCTTGCGAGTGCTAACGATAGCCAGCCCGCAGCCGGGGCTCAACCCAGGCGGCGGCGGTAGCGCACCTCGGGCAGCCCGAGGCCCTCCAGCGCCACCTCGGCCCCGTCGGCTGCCCACCCGGCCGCCTCGTAGAAGCGGCGGGTGCGCACGTTGTCGGCCAGCACCCAGAGGACCACCTCGTCGTAGCCGGCCGCCGACAGCGCGGCGACGGCCCGCTCCATCAGCGCCCGTCCGATCCCCCGGCCCCAGCACGCCTCCCGCAGGTAGATCGCGTAGAGCTCGCCGACACCCTGCTC
>VAXF01000017.1:568-8159 GCA_005888395.1 Actinomycetota bacterium
TTCCACGACCGCTCGCGCTCGTCGACGTCGAGCGCGTCGAGGACGGCGTCGGGAACGATGCCGCGGTAGGCCTCCTGCCACGTCCGCACGTGCACCTCGGCGATCGGGCGGGCGTCGGCCGGAATCGCCGGGCGGATCAACTGAAGGGCAGTCCGAGGTTGGGATAGGCGCCGGCGTCCAGCGGCGTGGGGCCGTCGAGCCGGAGACGGTGCCAGGCCGCGGCCGCGACCATGGCCGCGTTGTCGGTGCACATCGAGCGGCTCGGCACGAACCCCTGGCGGCCGTCCTCCATGCACGCGTCGAGGAACCGCTCGCGCAGCACCGAGTTGGCGGCCACACCGCCGGCGAGACACACCGCCTTCACGTCGGCCTCCGCGGCGGCGCGCCGCGCCTTGGTGACGAGCACGTCGACCACGGCCTCCTGGAACGAGGCGGCCACGTCCTCGACACGGACGTCGGGATTGGCGCGGACATGGTTGATGACGGCCGTCTTCAACCCGCTGAACGAGAAGTCGTGCCCCTGGTCGAGCATGGCGCGGGGGAACGCGATGGCGCGCGGGTCGCCCTCCAGCGCGACACGGTCGATGGCGGGGCCGCCCGGATAGCCGAGGCCGAGGAAGCGAGCCACCTTGTCGAAGGCCTCGCCGGCGGCGTCGTCGACCGTCGAGCCGAGCACGCGGTAGCGCCCGTGGTCCTCCATGGCGACGAGCAGCGTGTGGCCACCCGACACGAGCAGCACGATCAGTGGCGGGGCGAGCGACGGCTCCTCGAGGAAGGCCGCGTAGAGATGGGCCTCGAGATGGTTCACGCCCACGAACGGCACGTCCCACACGAGCGCGAACGCCTTGGCCGCGCTGACCCCCACCAGCAGCGCACCCACGAGGCCGGGGCCGACGGTGGCCGCCACCGCGTCGATGCCGGCGCCGTCGAGGCCGGCCTCGACGAGGGCCTCGGCCACGACCGGCGTGAGCAGCTCGACGTGGGCCCGGCTCGCGATCTCCGGCACCACCCCGCCGAAGCGGGCGTGGAGGTCGACCTGGCTCGACACGACGGAGGACAGCACGGCCGCGCCGTTGGCGACGACCGCAGCCGCCGTCTCGTCGCACGAGGTCTCGATTCCGAGGATGCAGCTGAGGCCGCTGTCGTCACTCATTGGCCGGTGTCTCGAACGTGGTCGTTCCCGTCACCTCCAGCTCGAGCCCGTCGAGCCGCACCGTGTAGTCGTCGGTGTCGACCTCGTCGGCCCACATCACGAGGGCGTCCTCGTTGCTCTCGACGTAGTAGTTCTTGCGCACGCCCGCCGGCCGGAAGCCGAACTTCCGGTACATCGCCTGCGCGCCGGCGTTGCTCATGCGCACTTCGAGCGTGAGGTTGGCGGCGCCGCGACGGCGCGCCTCTCTGGCGACGGCGAGAAGGAGGCGGGTGCCGATCTTGTGACGGTGCCACACCGGGTCGACGGCGATGGTCGTCACGTGGCCGTCGTCGCCGGTCATCATCAGCCCCGCGTAGCCGACCACGGACCCTTCGACGCGCGCCACGAGGTAGGAGCGCGTGCTCCTCAGCGCGAGCTCGCTCATGAACAGGCTGAGCGACCATGGTCTCGGGTAGACCTGCGACTCGATGCGCAGCACCGATCGAAGATGCCGCCGGCGCATCGGCACGAGCTGCACGTGCAGCCCGAGATCGCGTTCGGGCGCGGCGACCATCAGGCCGTGCGTCTCTGCCGGAGGCCCGCGCCCTGCCGGAGCGGGCGCAGCTCCCAGTTGACCTCGGCGTCGGCCCGGCGCAGGTAGAGCGGCGCCACCTCCCACGGCTGCACGAACTCCTCGCGCAGCGCACGCGGATGGGCGAGCTCGACGAGGGCGGCGGCCGACGGATGGGCGTTGCCGACGGTGCCGAACTCGGTGCGGGCCACGTCCTCGAACACCGAGCGGTAACGGAGCGCGCCATCGCCGACGACGAGGCACTCCTCGCCCCTCGCCAGCAGCTCCGACGCGACGTCGCTCGGCGCCCCCAGCTGGTACTCGGACAGGCGCTGCACCCCACCGGGCACCTGCCGGTAGAACGCGTAGAACAGCTCGCCGCGACGAGCGTCGATCACGGCGACCACCAGCCGGTTGGTGTAACGCACCGCGAAGGCGAGCAGGTCGAGGCTCGAGACGCCGATGACGGGCACCCGCAATGCCTGCGCCATCGCCTTGGCGGTGGCGACGCCGACGCGCAGTCCGGTGAAGAGGCCGGGCCCGAGGTCGACGGCGATGACGCCGACCTCGCGCAGGTCGACGCGCGCCTGGCGGCAGGTGAACTCGATCGAGGGCGTGAGGATCTCGGCGTGACGCCGGCCGCGCGCGGCATGGAACGACGCCAGCACACCTTCGTGGCCGCCGATCGCGCACCCGACCTGGTCGGTGGCGGTCTCGATCCCGAGGATCAGCACCTCACGCCACCGCCCACCGGTCGACGGCGCTGCGCACGGCCTGCGACCGGGCCGACCATCGCCCGCCCACCGGGCGCAGCCGCAGCTCGCGCTCCTCGTCGCTCGCGCCGGGCTCGAGCCGGACCTCGAGGAAGTCGACGGGCAACACCGCCTCCACCAGGTCGCCCCACTCGACGAGCACCACGCCGGGCCCGTCGAGGAGCTCGGCCAGTCCCAGGTCGACGACCTCCTGGAGGTGGTCGAGCCGGTAGACGTCGACGTGCACCAGCGGGAGGCGGCCCTGGTAGGCGCGGACGAGCTGGAAGGTCGGGCTGGTGACGGGCTCGTGCACGTCGAGGCCGTGCGCGAACCCCTGGGCGAACGCGGTCTTGCCCGCGCCGAGGTCGCCCGCCAGCACGAGGATGTCGCCCGGGCGGGCCAGCTCGGCGAGCTCGGCCGCGAGGGCACGCGTGTCGTCGACCGACTTCGTACGGGCGAGGATCACGAGCCCAGCGCCTTCTTGGCCCGCACGAGGTCGGCCCGCATCTGCGCCATCGGCTCGGCGCCCCCGCGCAGGACCGCAGCCGGATGGAACGTGGGCACGAGCACCCCGCGCCGGAACGGGTACGTGTGGCCCCGCAGCCGGGTGATGCCCTCGCTCGACTCGAGCAGCGCCTGGGTGGCGAACCGGCCCAGGCTCACGACGACCTTCGGGTCGATCAGGTCGAGCTTGGCGTCGAGGTACGGCCGGCATGCGGCCAGCTCCTCGGGCAGCGGGTCGCGGTTGTTCGGGGGCCGGCACAGGACAGTGTTGGCGATGTAGCACTGCTCGCGTGTGAGGCCCATCTCCTCGAGGATGAGGCGGTCGAGGAGCTTGCCGGACTTGCCGACGAACGGAAGGCCCTGCGCGTCCTCCTCCGCGCCCGGGCCCTCACCGACGAACATCAGGTCGGCCTCCGGGTTGCCCATGCCGAACACGACGGTGGTGCGTCCGCCGGCAAGGGCGCAGCGGGTGCAGGACATCGCCTCTCGCTCGACTTCGACGAGTGTCGGCACAGAGGAATGGTACTGCCGAAGGGTCAGGCGACGGCCGGGCGAACGGCGCGCACGGCCGCCTCCACCACCCGCGACGCGAGCACGCGAACCCGCTCGACAGGGGCGTCGACGCCGCCGACCGACGCGGCCACCACGGCGTCGCCGTCGGCGGCGCCGTGCGCGGGCTGCAGCGCCCGCGCCATGCCGTCCTGCGCCGACTGGGCGACGAGCAGGCAGCCGACCTTGTCGAGCACGGCGTTGGTGGCGACCACGCCGATCGTCGTGCTCTGCCCGAACGGCGCCCACTCGGGAAGCGCCTCGGGGTCGGCGTCCTCGGCATGTTCGCCCCACGCGTTGACGGCCAGCAGCGCGCCCACGACGAGCGCGCCGTCACGAGCCGACGCGGAGCCGATGCCGCCGGGTCGCACGCGCTGCGGCCCGCGCCAGCCGCCGATGGTCGCCCCCGCACCCGCGCCCACCGCACCCGTCTCGAGCGGGCCCGCGGTCGCCGCCGCGCACGCCGCGTAGCCCTCGTCGGGGCCCGGCCGCACCGACGCATCGCCGACGGCGAGGTCGTAGACCACGGCGCCGACCACGATCGGGACGACACCGGCCGGGGTCGGGAAGCCCATGCCCCGTTCCTCGCAGAAGCGCATGACGCCGTCGCACGCCGCCAACCCGAACGCCGACCCACCGCTGAGCACGACCGCGTCGACGCGCGCCACGAGCCGCTCCGGCGCGAGCAACGCCCACTCGCGCGTTCCCGGCGCGCCGCCTCGCACCTCACCCGAGGCCACGGTCCCCGCCGGGAACAGGACGACCGTGCATCCCGTGCGGGCGGCGGCGTCGGTCCAGTGCCCCACCCGCACCCCGGGCACGTCGGTGATCACGTGTAGACGCGGGGAACGCGAGGGCCGATGCCGCAGACGACTTCGTAGGCGATGGTGTCGAGCCTCCGGGCCCAGTCCCACGCCGTGATCTCCTCGTCGCCCTGCCGCCCGAGCAGCGCGACCTCGTCGCCCGTCGCCACGTCGTCGTCCCCGCAGTCGACGAGGATCTGGTCCATGGTGACCGTGCCGGCGATGGGCCGGCGGCGGCCACCGATGAGAACCTCGCCGCCGATGTGGCCCAGCCGGCGCGTCAGCCCGTCGGCGTAGCCGATCGGCACCGTGGCGATCGTCGTCTCGCGCGAGGGCGCGTACCGGAGGCCGTACGAGACGCCCTCGCCGGCGCCCACCCGCTTCACCAGCGACACCTTTGCCTCGAGCGACATCGCCGGGCGCAGGTCGGCACAGCCCTCGAGCTCGAGGCTCGGGGCGAGCCCGTAGAGCGCGATGCCGCAACGGACGAGATGGTGGCGCGCCGGCGGCCACGTCAGTGCGCCGGCCGAGTTGCACGCGTGCAGCACGGGTGGGTGCACGCCGGCCGCGGCCAGCTCGTCGACGACGGCGCGAAAGCGCGTCAGCTGCTCGGCCGTGAACTGGTTGCCCGGCTCGTCGGCAACCGCGAGATGGGTCCAGAACCCCTCGAGGAGCAGTTCGGGGCGCTCGGCCGCCGCCCGCGCCAGCTTCACCGCGTCGCCGGCGCCGGCCCCGACGCGGTGCATCCCCGTGTCGACCTTGACGTGGATCGGGAGTGGGGCGTCGGCGCGCGCCGCGGCCGCGGCGGCCTCGAGCGCCGCCGCGGTGTAGATGGTCGGCCGCAGGCCGAGGGCGACGACAGCCGCCATCCCGTCGAGGGGCGGCTCCGAAAGGAGCAGGACCGGGGCGTCGACTCCGGCCGCCCGCAGTTCCTCGGCCTCCTCGACCAGCGCGACGCCGAGCCAGGTGGCGCCACCCTCGATGGCCGCCTTTGCCACCGGCACGGCGCCGTGCCCGTAGCCGTCGGCCTTCACCACCGCGCACAACGCCGCCGGCTTCACGAGGCGGGCCAGCACGGATGCGTTGTGCCGGATAGCACCGAGATCGACCTCGGCCCACACCGGGCGAAGTTGCACGATTACTCCTCGGGCAGCGTCACGAGGGCACGGACGAGGTCGCCGCGCGCCACGATCCCCACCAGCCGACCGTCGCGCACGACGGGAAGGCGCGAGAGCCCGCGGTCGTGCATCAGCGTGGCCACCCGCTCGAGCGTGTCGTCCTCGCCGCACGACGGCGGATCGGCATCCATCACGTCGGCAACGGTCGCGCCGACGGCCTTGCGCACCTCGTGCTCGAAGCGGTGCAACGACGACGGCAGCTCGAGGTAGGCGCCCAGCAGGGAGATGACGGTCGGAAAGTGGATGCGCGCCTCCTGCAGGATCAGATCGTCGTCCTCGAGGAGGCCGACCACGCGGCCGCCGTCGTCGACGACAGGAGCGCCACCGAGGCGGCGCTCGGCCAGCGCGCGGGCCGCGGACTCGACGCTGTCGGACGGCTTGAACGTGAGCACGTCGGTCGTCATCACGTCGCGGACCGGTGTGGTGCGCATCAACTCACCTCGTATCCGGGCCCGCCTCCCGGGCGGGTCTCGTCGTTTAGCTCGGACAGGGCGCGCGGGAGCAGGTCGAGCAGATCGCCGGCCACCAGGCCCAGCGGCGGGCCCAGCCGGGCGGCGACGCCGTGGGCGTAGGCGCCGGCGGCGGCGGCGCGGAGGCCGTCGAGGCCCTGCGCCAGCAGCGCGCCGATGACCCCGGACAGCACGTCGCCGGTGCCGGCGGTGGCGAGGCGGCGGTCGCCGGCCAGCGAGAGCAGGGCGCGCCCGCCGGGCTCCGCGACGACGGTGGTCGAGCCCTTGAGCAGGACGGTGGCGCAGGTGCCCGCCGCCGCGGCCCGCACCGCGCCGAGCCGATCGGCCGGCGGAGCGGTGCCGGTGAGGCGGGCGAACTCGCCGTCGTGGGGCGTGAGAACGGTCGGGCGGTCGCGCGCGCGCAGGAGCGCGGCAGCGTCGTCGAGGCCGCCCAGCGCGAACAGGCCGTCGCCGTCGACCAGCACCGGCACCGGTGCCTCGGCCACCAAGCGGCGCACGCCGGCAACGGTGGTCGCCGAGCGGCCGAGACCCGGCCCGACGACGAGGGCCCCGAAGCGCCCGAGGTCGGCCAGCACCGCGTCGGCCCAACCCTCCGCCGGCAGGGAGAGCCCGGTGGCCTCGGTGGCCGGAAGGTCGGCGGCGTCGACCCCCGGGCTGCCGAGGCGCACGTAACCAGCTCCGCCCCGCAACGCGGCGCGTGCGCACAGCGAGGCGGCACCGGTCATGCCGGGCGACCCGGCGACGACCCACACCGCTCGTTGCCACTTGTGCGCGTCTCGCGGTCTCGTCGGGATCCAGAGGGCGACGTCGCCTCCCTGCACGACGTGGGCGCGTGCGCGCGACACGTCGAGGCCGATGTCGACCAGCTCGACCATCCCGGCCCGCTCCGGACCGTCGGCGAGCAGGAGGCCCGGCTTGAGGGCGGCGAAGGTGACCGTCGCGTCGGCCCACACCGCGTCGTCGCCCGCCTCACCCGTGAGGCCGTCGACGCCGGACGGAATGTCGACCGCGAGAACAGGTGCGCCGAGCGGGTCGGGCGCGCGGTAGTCGCCGTGGAAGCCCGTGCCGAAGGCGGCGTCGATGACGAGGTCGCACGCCGGCACCTCGCGTGCGTCGGCCGCGGTGTCGAGCAGGTCGACGCGTACCCCGCGGCGCCGAAGCCCGGCGGCCGCGGCGCGGCCGTCGGCGCCATTGTTCCCCTTGCCGGCGACAACCGTCACGCGCCGGCCGTAGGCACCGCCGAGCATCGCGAGCGCCCGCCGCGCCACCGCCGCCCCGGCCCGCTCGACGAGCACCTCGACCGGCTCGGCCGCAGCGGCGTCGACCGCCTTCATCTCCTCCGGCGTGAGGACAGGGATCACAAGGCCACCGCGACTGCTTGGGCTGTCTGTTCGGTGTGGGTGATGGAGATCCGCCAGCCGGCGACACCGCGCGCGGCGGCGAGCGAGGCAGCCCGGCCGCGCAGCGCGAGCGACGGCGCCCCCGACTCGGCCCGAACGACCTCGACGTCGTGGAAGGCGAAGGCACCGAGACCGACGCCCAACGCCTTCATCACCGCCTCCTTGGCCGCGAACCGGCCCGCAAGGCGGTGGGTGCCGTCGTGGGCGCGGCCGGCGTAGGCGCGCTCGTCGT
>VAXF01000018.1 GCA_005888395.1 Actinomycetota bacterium
TGTCGGTGAAGGACCTGGCCCGCGACGAGCGCTTCCAGCGCATCGTGATCGAGGACGTCGTCTTCGACCCTCGCAACGCCACCATGCGCCGTGACAAGAAGCGCAACGGCTTCAACCCGCACGAGCCCGAGATGCCCGACGCCGCCCGCCAGCTGATGCACGGGATCTTCGTCGGCGAGATCCAGGCGCTCGAGGGCGCCGGCCGCACCTGCTTCGACTACGACACCGGGCCGGGCCGTGACGAGATCCCGCTCCAGCTCAAGCTCGACATGGCCCGCCAGTGCTGGGACGAGGCTCGCCACTGCGAGATCTCGGTCAAGCTCACCGAGCACATGGGCTCCGAGAGCCTGCCACGAAGACCCGATCTTCCGGCTGTGCGGCGTCAACCGGGCGCTCGAGGGCCTCGCCATCGACGTGTTCAACACCATGCGCGACCTTGGCAAGGCCACCCAGGACCCGGTGCTGTTCTTCTGCGAGGACTGGATGCTGGCCGACGAGGTCACCCACGTGAAGATGGGCTCCGACTGGCTGCGGCGCATCACCGAGAAGGACCCGGACCGCCAGAAGGCCGCCCTCGAGTTCCAGCGCACCGTCGACAAGCTGTTCAGCTTCGGCGGCTTCCGCGGCGAGGAGGAGGAGAGCCCGATCCACCTCGCCCGCAAGTTCCGCACCCTGGCCGGCTTCAGCGAGGAAGAGATCGTCGACCTGGTCGACGTGGCCGCCGAGGCCTACGCCGAGGCGCAGGCCATGCAGGCCGCCGCCACCGCCGCGAGCTAGTCGACCCGCCCGACCCTGCTGCTCGCGTCGCTCCTGGCCGCTCACCGCGGCGGGGCGTGGGTGGTCGTCATCGGCAACGGGCTGGCGGGAGCGTGGGCGCTCGCCGCCCAGCGCCTGCCCTCGCTCCGGACCCGGGCCCTGTGGTGGTTCACCGCCTTTGTCGAGGTCGCGATCGTCGTGCAGGTGATCCTCGGAGTCGCGCTCTACAAGGGACAGCACCTGAAGGTGGCCCAGTTCCACATGTTCTACGGGTTCGTCGCCATCATCGCGGCCACCATCATTTACTCGTACCGCCAGCAGCTCCGGCACCGCATCTACTGGCTCTACGGCGGCGGGGGCATCTTCCTGATGGGCCTCGGCATCCGCGCCATGCTCGTGGTGCACCGTGGCTGAGAACGATGCTGTGAACGATGCTGTGAACGAACGGATCCGGCTCGTCGTGCTGTTCGGCGGCCGCTCGGCTGAGCACGAGGTGTCGTGCGTCACCGCGGTGCATGTTCTGGAGGCGCTCGACCCCGACCGCTACGACGTGCTTCCCGTCGGCATCACCCACGAGGGCCGCTGGGTGCTGGCCGAGGAGGCGCAGAAGCTGCTCGCCGGCGGCCGGCCGCTCTCACTGCCCGCTGCCCTCGAGGCCGCGGGTCCCGAGGTCGACCCGTTGCCGGCGCTGGCGGGCGGCGCGTCGGACCTGACGACCGTCGTGTTCCCGCTCCTGCACGGCCCGTTCGGCGAGGACGGCACCGTGCAAGGAATGCTCGAGTTGGCGGGCGTGCCGTATGTCGGCTCCGGTGTGCTCGCGTCGGCGCTGGCGATGGACAAGGCCAAGGCCAAGGAGGTGCTGGCCCACCACGGCCTGCCGCAGGGGCGATGGCTCGCCGTCCGCGAGAGTGCCGTCCCGCGCTCGTTCGACCTCGGGTGGCCGGTGTTCGTGAAGCCGGCCAACCTCGGCTCGTCGGTGGGCGTGTCGAAGGTGGCCGGGCCCGAGGAGCTCGCCGCGGCCCTCGGGCTCGCCTTCTCCTACGACGAGTGGGCGCTGGTCGAGGAGGCGATCGACGGGCGCGAGCTGGAGTGCGGTGTGCTCGGCAACCGCGAGCCCGAGGCGTCGGTAGTGGGCGAGGTCGTTCGCGGCCGCGAGTTCTACGGCTACGAGGACAAACCCGTCCCCGACGAGGTCGCCGCCGAGGTGCGGCGGCTGGCGCTGGAGGCCTTCGCCGCGCTGCGCTGCGAGGGGATGGCGCGCGTCGACTTCTTCTACGAGGAGACCGGCCGGGGGCTGCTGCTGAACGAGGTCAACACCATCCCGGGGTTCACGCCGATCTCGATGTACCCGAAGCTCTGGGAGGCCTCCGGGGTGAGCTACTCCGAGCTCGTCGACCGCCTCGTGCGCCTCGCGCTCGAGCGCCGCGCCCGCCGCGCCGGCAAGATCGGCCGGCCTAGAGGTTGACGACGGGGCAGGTGAGGGTGCGGGTGATGCCGTCGATCAGCTGGACGCGGCTCACGACCATCTTCCCGAGCTCGTCGATCGAGTTGGCCTCGGCGCGGACGATCACGTCGTAGGGACCGGTGACGTCTTCCGCGGACACGACGCCGTCGACCTTGGCGACCTCGGACGCCACCTGCGCCGCCTTGCCGACCTCGGTCTGGATGAGCACGTAGGCGATCACTGACATGCAGGCCCTCCCTCGAGCGGACGGCCGGATCGTAGCGCCGAGGCCCTACTCGCTGAGGCGCTTCTCCAGCGCGGCGAGCTCGTCGTTGAGCGCGTCGGGGAGGTGGTCGCCGAGGAAGGCAAAGTGCTCCTCGATCGACGGCACCTCGCGGCGCCACTCGTCGACGTCGACGGACACCAGCCGGGCCACGTCGTCGGCGCTCAGGTCGAGCCCGCTCGTGTCGAGGGCCCCCGGCGCCGGCACCCAGCCGATCGGCGTCCGCACCGCCTCGCCGCCGCCCGAGACCCGCTCGACGACCCACTTCAGCACCCGGCTGTTCTCGCCGTAGCCGGGCCACAGGAACCGGCCATCGTCGCCCTTGCGGAACCAGTTGACGTAGAAGATCCGCGGCAGCTTGTCGGGCTCGGTGGCCCTGCCGATGTCGAGCCAGTGCCCGAGGTAGTCGGCCATGTGGTAACCGCAGAACGGGAGCATGGCGAACGGGTCGCGCCGCAGCTGGCCGACGGCGCCGGCGGCGGCCGCGGTCGTCTCTGACGACATGATCGAGCCGAGGAACACTCCGTGCTGCCAGTCGAAGCCCTCGTGCACGAGCGGCACCACCGACGAGCGGCGCCCGCCGACGAGGATGGCCGATATCGGGACGCCCTTCGGGTCCTCCCACTCCGGCGCGATCGAAGGGCACTGGCCGGCCGGGGCGGTGAACCGGGCGTTGGGATGCGCGGCGGGCGACCCCTTGTCGGGCGTCCAGTCGTCGCGCTTCCAGTCGACGAGGTGCGCGGGCTTGTCGGGCGTCATGCCCTCCCACCACACGTCGCCGTCGTCGGTGTAGGCGGTGTTGGTGAAGATGCAGTTGCGGGTGAGGGTCTTCATGGCGTTCGGGTTCGTCGTGTCCGACGTGCCCGGCGCCACGCCGAAGAAGCCGGCCTCGGGGTTGATCGCGTAGAGGCGGCCGTCGTCGCCGAACTTCATCCACGCGATGTCGTCGCCGACGGTCTCGACCTTCCAGCCCGGCAGCGTCGGCACGAGCATGGCCAGGTTGGTCTTGCCACACGCCGAGGGGAAGGCGCCGGTGACGTAGCGCACGTCGCCCGACGGCGGGGTGATCTTGAGGATGAGCATGTGCTCGGCCAGCCATCCCTCGTCGCGCGCCATCGCCGACGCGATCCGCAGCGCGAAGCACTTCTTGCCGAGCAGCGCGTTGCCGCCGTAGCCGGAGCCGTACGACCAGATGGCCCGCTCCTCGGGGAAGTGGACGATGTACTTGTTGTCGGCGTCGCAGGGCCAGGCGACGTCGCGCTCGCCCGGCTCGAGAGGCGCGCCGACCGAGTGGAGGCAGGGGACGAACTCGCCGTCGTCGCCGATGACGTCGAGGGCGGGCTGGCCCATGCGCGTCATGATCCGCATGCTGGCGGCGACGTAGGGCGAGTCGGTGAGCTGCGATGCGCGAGCCGAGCGGGCCCATGCTGAACGGGACGACGTACATCGTGCGACCGCGCATCGCGCCCCGGAACAGGTCGGTGAGCGTCGCCTTCATCTCCGCCGGATCGCGCCAGTTGTTGGTGGGACCCGCGTCGTCGGGACCGGCGCTGCAGATGAACGTGCGGTCCTCGACGCGGGCCACGTCGCCGGGGTCGGAGGTGGCCCAGAAGCTGTTGGGCCGCCGGGCGTCGCTCAGGGCGGTGAACGTGCCCGCATCGACGAGCAGGCGCGCGAGGCGGTCGTATTCCTCCTGCGAGCCGTCGCACCACTCGACGCGGTCCGGCGTGCACAGCGCGGCGATCTCGTCGACCCACGCCTTCAGCCGGGCGTGGTTGGTCGTCGCGGTCATCAACCCTCCCGGAGAGGCTCGGCGGGCGGGAAGCCGGGCGTACCCATGTCGACCTCTGCCCCGATGCCGAGGTGCGCCGCGCGCCCGCCGGCGTCGAGCTCGAAGATCACGCGCTGGCCCTGGCGGAGCATGCGGAAGATGGAGCCGGCGAGGGCGTCCTGCGCCAGGTCGAACTCGGAGCGGTCGGTATCGCGCACGACCACGCCTTCACCGGTGCCCGGGTCGTACGACTTGATGACACCCTGCAAGAGAACAACTCCCTCAGACCTACGCTTGGGTGCATCGCACCCTACCCGAGGCCCGCGACGAGCGGCGAGTTCGACCTGATCGAGCGCATTCGCTCCCGGCTTGCGGGTCCGGTCGACGGTGAGACGTGGATCGGCGACGACGCCGCGGTGGTGCGGGCGCCTGAGGGGCCCCTGCTGCTCGCCACCGACGTCATTGTCGAGGGTGTGCACTTCGACCTGTCGTGGGCGGGGCTCGACGACGTCGGCTGGCAGGCGCTCACCGTCAACGTCAGCGACATCGCCGCCATGGGCGGCCGGCCGCGCCACGCGCTCGTCTCGCTGACGATGCCACCCGGCAGCGACGTCGACCGGCTGTACGACGGGCTGGCCGAGGCCGCGCAGGCGTGGCGCTGCCCGATCGTCGGCGGAGACGTGTCGAGCGGGCCCGTGCTCGTGGTCTCGGTGGCGCTCACAGGAACGATCGAAGGCGGGGGCGCGCCGGTGCTTCGGTCCGGCGCCCGGCCCGGCGACCGCGTCTTCGTCACCGGCCCGCTCGGTGCCACCGCCGCCGCCCGGCGGGTGCGCCGGTTCGCGCGGGCCCCGGCGCGGGTGGCGGACGGGGAGGCGGCGCGGCTGGCACGCGCCACCGCGATGATCGACGGGTCAGACGGGCTGGCCGCCGACGTCGGGCACCTCGCCGCCGAGTCCGGCGTCGGGATCGCGCTCGACACGGTGCCGGTCGCGCCCGGCGCGACGCGCGAGGACGCCCTGGGCGGCGGCGAGGACTACGAGCTGGTGTTCACGATGCCCGCCGATCGCGAGCCGCCGCTTGGGATCGCCATCGGCGTGTGCACCGACGACCCCGAGGAGCGCACGCTGAACGGCGGGCCGCTGCCGGCGCTCGGTTGGGAGCACTCGCTCTGAAAGAGAACGAGATGCGCGCTGCTGCGCTCGCGTTCCTCGACTCGCTTGCGGACGAGCAGCGCGGGCTTGCCACGTTCGGCTTCGACGATGACCGGCGCGCCACGTGGCACTACCGGCCCGTCGACCGGAGCGCGCGTCACGGCGTGCGCCTGGCCGACCTCGCCCAGCCGCAGCGCAACCTTGCTCACCGGATGGTGCAGACCGCGCTCAGCCGTCACGCCTACTCGCAGGTCGCCGCCATCGTCGCCCTCGAGGACGTCCTCGACGCGCTCGAGGGTCACCGGCGCGGCCGGAACTCGGGCAACTACTTCGTCGCCCTGTACGGCGAGCCCGGCGGCGAGGACGCGGTCACGCCGTGGGGCTGGCGCTTCGAGGGCCACCACGTGTCGGTGAATCTCGCTCTCGTCGGCGGCGAGGTCGCGCCGACGCCGCTGTTCCTGGGCGCCAACCCCGCCGAGTCCGCCGTCCGGCCGCTCGCCGGCGAGGAGGATCTCGCTCGCAGCCTGCTGCACGCGCTCGATCCCGACCAGCGCGTCATTGCCGTGGTCGCCGGCGAGGCGCCGGGCGACATCCTGACCACGAATGTCCCCGCCGTCGCCGGACCGCTCGAACCGGCAGGGATCGCCGGCGGCGATCTCCACGGCGTTGCGCGCGAGGCACTCGCCGGCCTGGTCGCGCTCTACGCCGGAAGGGTCCCCGACTGGAAGCCGCCGCCGGTGGACGAGGTGTTGTTCGCGTGGGCGGGCGAGCCCGAGCGCCGCCGCCCGCATTACTACCGCCTGCAGGCGCCGGGCTTCCTCGTCGAGTACGACAACACGCAGGACGGCGCCAACCACGTCCACACGGTGTGGCGCGACCCCGACGGTGACTTCGGCCGCGACCTCCTGCGCGCCCATCTCGCCGAGCACCACGCGTGAGAGGAACGCGGCCGCCCGTTGCGCTGACGATCGCCGGGGTCGACTCGGGCGGGGGCGCCGGCGTGTCGGCCGACCTCGCGACCTTTGCCGCCCACGGCGTGTGGGGGACCGTCGCGGTGGTGGCGGTCACGGCCCAGAACACGCTCGGCGTGCAGGCCACCGAGACGCTGTCACCGGCGCTCGTGCGGGCCCAGATCGCCTCGGTCGCCTCCGACATCGGCGTCGACGCGGCCAAGACGGGGATGCTCGCCACGCCTGAGCTCGTGACCGCCGTGGCTGCCGCGGTTCGCGAGCTCTCGCTGTCGCCGCTGGTGGTCGACCCCGTGCTCACATCCGGCCACGGGGACGCGCTGCTGTCCGCGGACGCGCTCGCCGTGCTGCGCGACGAGCTGCTGCCGCTGGCCACCGTCGTCACCCCCAACCTCGACGAGGCGGCGGCCCTGGCGGGCGTGGGCCCGATCACCAACCGTGCGGGGATGGAGGAGGCCGCGCTCACCGTCGCCGCGCGCGGGCCGCAGGTGGTGCTCGTCACCGGCGGTCACCTGAAGGAGCCGGCGGGCTCGCCCGACCTGCTCGTCGACGACGGCAAGCCGACGTGGCTCGAGGCGCCTCGGATCGACACCCGGCACGCCCACGGCAGCGGCTGCGTGCTCTCGGCCGCCATCTGCGCCGAGCTCGCCCGAGGCATGGACCCGGCCGACGCCTGCGTCGCCGGCAAGCGCTTCGTCGAGCGGGCCATCGCCGCCGGCATCCCACTCGGCGCGGGCGTCGGCCCGGTCGACCCCGGCTGGGAGCGCGCCTCAGGCTGACCGGGCGAACGCGCACACGATGAGGCAGTGGTCGTCGCCTCGGTGCATGCACGCGGGCTGCTCGAATGTCACCGTCTCGCCGTAGTGCTCGGCCGCGCCCTCGATGAAGCCCTCGGCCAGCTGGCAGAGCTGCCGCGGCGAGTGGTACGCGAGCGCGAGCCGGCCATTGTCGGTGGTCGAGAAGTCGAACACCGGCACGACCGCGTCGGGGTAGATCTTGCGGACCTCGGTGTGGATGACGTCGTTGAGCGTGAGCACGAACGGCTTCGTCGAGTCGTGCCCGCTGAAGAAGTCGGGGAACTGCCCGGCGAGCAGAGGAATCGCCGAGCGGCCGAACCACCGCACCACGTCGTCGGCGGGCAGGTCGAGCGCGGCCGACGCCGCGCCGACGAGGGCGAAGAGCTGGTCGTCGGGGTAGTTGCCGAGCGAGGTGTACGCGCCGTCGAGGCCGGCCCGTTCGAGAAGGTCGTCCCACGCGTCGGCGCCGTGGGCATCGGTAACGACCTGCTCGAGAAGGTTGAAGATGATGCCCTTCATCGACCCTTCCCCCGGCCCACCGACTGCGTCAGTGGACGAGCTTCTGGATCTTCCCGGCCTTGATGCAGGACGTGCAGACGTGCACCCGGCGGGGGGTGCCGTTGACGAGGGCGCGGACGCGCTGGATGTTGGGGCTCCACCGCCGCTTGGTGCGGCGGTGTGAGTGGCTGATCGACATGCCGAACGACGGCGCCTTGCCACAGACCTCGCAGACCGCTGCCATAAGGGCAGGAGGCTACCAGCCGCCCGCCGACGCCCCGTAGGCTCGACCCGATGCCGGTGCTCGAGTGCCTCGCTGCCGACGATCTCCGGCGTGCGGCGATGGGGTATCGCGACACGCTGCGCGTCCACCAAGAGCTGCTCAACCGCCTGAACGTCTACCCGGTGCCCGACGGCGACACCGGCACGAACATGGCCCTCACGATGGAGTCGGTCGTCGCGGAGCTCGACGGTCCGGCCGAGATGGCCGCGGTGTGCAAGGCGATGAGCCACGGGTCGCTCATGGGGGCGCGCGGCAACTCGGGCGTGATCCTCTCGCAGGTGCTGCGCGGCATCGCCGGCACGCTCGAGGGGCTCGAGTCGGCCGACGGCCGGGCGCTGGCCCGGGGCCTGGCCGCGGCGAGCGACGCCGCCTACGAGGCGGTGATGCGCCCGGTCGAGGGCACCATCCTCACCGTCGTGCGCGAGGCCGCCGAGGCCGCGGGCCGGGCGGCCGAGGACGGCAAGCCGCTGCTGGCGGTGCTCGAGGCGGCCGACGCCGCGGCCGAGGAGGCGCTGGCGCGCACGCCCGAGCTGCTCCCCGTGCTCAAGCAGGCGGGCGTGGTCGACGCCGGCGCCGCCGGGTTCAACCTGCTGCTCGACGTGCTGCTCCACGTCGCCGACGGCCGGCCGGTGCCCGAGCCCGACCTGTCGGCCGCTCCGGCCGTGGCCGCGGGGCGCGTGCCCGCGACACCGGACATGGAGGCGCACGACGTCGGTGACCTGCGTTACGAGGTCATGTACTTCCTCGAGGCGCCCGACGACACCATCCCGTGGTTCAAGGACGTGTGGGCCGGCATCGGCGACTCGATCGTGGTGGTCGGTGGCGACGGCGTGTGGAACTGCCACATCCACACCGACGACGTCGGCGCCGCCGTCGAGGCCGCCCTCGACTGCGGCCGGCCCCGCAACATCCGGGTCACCGACCTGGCCGAGCAGGTGGAGGAGGAGCGCTGGGTGCGCGAGGCGCCGCCCGACGAGCCCCAGCCCCTGACCGAGCCGGTGCCGACCGCGGTCGTGGCCGTGGCCACCGGCGACGGCATCCGGCGCATCTTCCACTCCCTCGGCGTTCACCAGATCGTCGCCGGCGGGCAGTCGATGAACCCCTCGACGGCGGAGCTGCTCGAGTCGGTGGAGGCCGTGCCGGCCGACGAGGTGGTGATCCTCCCCAACAACAAGAACATCGTGCCGGTGGCCGAGCAGGTCGACGCCCTCACCGACAAGCGGGTGCGGGTGGTGCCGACCAGCGGGATCACCGAGGGCTTCGCCGCCCTGCTCGAGTACGACCCGCAGGCCGACGTCGAGAACAACGCCCGGTCGATGGCGGACGCGGCCGGACGGATCGCCTCCGGTGAGGTCACCCGCGCCGTGCGCGACGCCCCTACCGACATCGGGCCCGTGCACGAGGGCGACTGGATCGGCCTCACGCCGGCGGGCGTCCGCTCGGCGGCCGCCGACCTCGCCGACGCCGCCATCGGCCTGCTCGACGACCTCGTGGGCGACGAGCACGAGATCGTCACCATCATCGAGGGCGACGGGTCGAACGCCGCCGCCACCCGCCGCATCACCGAGTGGCTGGCGGAGCACCGGCCCGCCGTGAGCCCCGAGGTGCACCACGGCGGCCAGCCCCTCTATCCCTATCTGTTCGGGGTCGAATAGCCAGAATCGAGCCAGTGCCTCTCACCCTGCGCCGGCTGCGCGACCTCCCGATCAAGTCGAAGCAGGCCGACCGGCTGGCCGAGATGGGCATCACCAGCGTCCTCGACCTGCTCCAGCACTACCCGCACCGCTACCACGACCGCACCAAGCGCGCCGAGATCGCCGAGCTGGCGGTCGGGCAAGAGGCCACCGTGTTCGGCGACGTCCGCAAGGTGAGCGCGCGGCGCACCCGCAACCGGCGCAGCCTCGTCGAGGTCGTCGTGTCAGACGGCGAGAAGTACCTGAGCCTCACGTTCTTCAACCAGCCGTGGCGGGCCAAGCAGCTGGTGCCCGGCATGGAGGTGTCGCTCTTCGGCCGGCTCGAGGTGTTCCGGGGCCAGCGCAAGATGACCAACCCCGTGCTCGACGTCGTCGGCGGCAGCGGCGAGGACAAGACCGGGGTGATCGTGCCGATCTACCCGCAGTCGGGGAAGGCCGACGTCACCACGTGGCAGCTCAAGAAGCTGGTGGCCACCGCCCTCGACTGGGTGGCGGGCGAGGGCGGGCTCGCCGACCCGCTCGACGCCGACGTGCGCGAGCGCCTGAAGGTCGCCGACCGCGACCGCGCCTACCGCGGCGTCCACCGGCCCGAGACCGAGGACGACTGGGTGCAGGCCCGGCGCCGGCTCGTCTTCGACGAGTTCTTCCGCATGCAGCTCGGCCTCGTCGCCCGCAAGCGCGCGTTCGAACGCGAGCGGGCCGGCATCCGGCATCACGTCGAGGGGGAGCTGGTGACGCGCTTTCATGCGCAGCTGCCCTTCAACCTCACCGGCGCGCAGCACGCGGCCATCGAGGAGATCGCCCGCGACATGGCGGGACCGAGCCCGATGCACCGCCTGCTGCAGGGCGACGTCGGCTCGGGCAAGACCGTCGTGGCTCTCACCGCGCTGCTCGTAGCCGCCCAGGGCGGGTACCAGGGCGCGCTCATGGCGCCCACCGAGGTGCTGGCCGAGCAGCACCACCTGAGCCTGCGCGCCCTGCT
>VAXF01000046.1 GCA_005888395.1 Actinomycetota bacterium
CATCGCGCTCCACCGCCACGAGCGTTCCAACGCCGCCTCCGACGCCTTCAAGCTCCCGCCGGCTCCCGCCGAGGGGCGGCGCATCCTCGCCGAGGCCGAGCGCGTCGTGGAGCTGGTCTCGATGCAGGCGTTCGCCGAGAAGTACGCGTCGGAGCTGTCGTACGGCACCCTGCGGCTCCTCGAGCTCGCCTGCATGCTCGCCCTCCAACCGACATTCCTGCTCCTCGACGAGCCGGCGTCGGGCATCAGCCAGAAGGAGACCGAGGAGCTCGGACCGCTGCTGCGGCGGATCAAGCAGGAGACGGGCGCGACCATCCTGATGATCGAGCACGACATGCCGCTGATCATGGACCTGGCCGACTGGATCTACTGCCTCGACGCCGGCCGGGTGCTCGCGCAGGGCCGCCCCGAGCAGGTGCAGGCCCACCCCGCGGTGATCGAGGCGTACCTGGGAACGCCCACGGGGCAGCGCAAGGCGACGGCCGCGCTCGAGGAGCGCGAGGTCGCGACGAGCGACGAGGTGCTCCTCGACGTCGAGGAGCTCGACGTGTTCTACGACAAGGTGCAGGTGCTCTACGGCGTCGACTTCGAGGTGCGTCGCGGCGAGCGCGTCGCCCTGCTCGGCACGAACGGCGCTGGCAAGTCGACGATCCTGCGGGCGGCGTCGGGCCTGGTCCCGATGGCCGGCGGCACCATCCGCTGGAAGGGCGACGACATCACGCGCATCCCGGCCGAGCGGCTGGTGCGGCTGGGGCTCGGCCACGTCCCCGGCGGCCGCGGCCTCTTCCCCGGCCTGAGCGTCGCAGAGAACCTGCGCATGGGCGGCTACATCTACGACGACGAGCGGGAGGTCGACGCCGAGGTCGAGCGGGTGATGGGCTACTTTCCATGGCTCGCGGAGCGGGCCGGCCAGGTCGCCGCCACGCTGTCGGGCGGCGAGCAGCAGCAGCTGGCCACGGCGCGCGCCCTGATGGCGCGGCCCGAGTTGCTCATGATCGACGAGCTGTCGCTCGGGCTCGCCCCGCTCGTCATCGAGCGGCTGATGGATGCGGTGCAGCGCCTCTGCGACGACGAGGGCCTCACCGTGGTGATCGTCGAGCAGCAGGCGAGCTTTGCCCTCGGCTACACCGATCGCGCCTACTTCCTCGAGAAGGGCGAGGTGCGCTACGAGGGGCCGTCGGCCGGCCTGCTCGACCGTCCCGACCTGCTGCGCTCGGTGTTCCTCGCCGGCGCCGCCTCCGGCTTCGGCGCCGGCTCTTCGGAATGACGGAGATCTTCAGCCACCTCGTGTTCGGGGTGATATTGGGCCTCGTCTACGGCCTGCTCGCCCTCGGCATGGTGCTCATCTACAAGGGCACGCGCACGCTGAACTTTGCCCACCCCTACCAGGGGCTGCTCTGCGCGTTCGTCGCGTGGTGGCTCACGGCGCGGGCGAGCTTCATGCCCTTCGCGGCCAACTCACGCCCCCGGTTCGCGGTGGCGGCCGTCGTGGCGCTCGCCATCGTCGCCATCAACGGCTACGGCATCGAGCACGACCTCATTCGTCGCCTCCGCAACGCGCCCCGCCTCGTCGTGCTGGTGGTCACCATCGCGCTGGCCCAGGGCCTGCTCGGCATCGTGACCCTGGTGTTCAACCGCAACCAGCAGCAGACGGGCCAGTTCCGCACCCTGCCTTCGTTCATCAGGTGGCACTTCGGCATCGGCAACCTGGTCGTCACCGGCGCGCACATCCAGATCCTGCTGCTGGTCCCCGTCCTCGGCGTCGCCCTGGCGCTGTTCTTCAAGCTCACCCGCTTCGGCGTGGCCGTGCGGGCCGCGGCCGAGAACGCCGACTCTGCCCGTCTGCTGGGGATCTCGGTCGACAGGGTCTCGTCGTTCACGTGGGTCGCGGGCTCGCTCCTCGCGGGCCTCGCCGGACTGATGATCACCGTCCTGCGCGGCAGCCTCGACGTGGCCACGCTCTCGACCGGGTTCCTCGTGCGGGCGCTGGCCGCCGCCCTGATCGGCGGCCTCACCAGCCTCCCCGGCGCCATCGTGGGTGGCGTCGCGGTCGGGATCAGCGAGGTCATGCTCCAGTGGCGCACGAACAACCACCCTGGGCTGCCCGAGACGATGCTGTTCCTCGTCGTCATCGCCGTGCTCGTGCTGCGTCCAGGGGGACTGTTCGGCAAGCGAGAGGAGACGGAGGAGACGGCGGCGTTCGTGCCGACGCTGCGCGCGCTGCCCGCCCGCCTCCGCGATTCGTCGGTCGCGACGTGGGTGCGGCGCGTCGGCGTGTGGTCGACCGTCGTCCTGGCGGTGGTCGTGAGCCGGCTGACCGGCCCGATCACGAACTACCGGCTCACCTACGTCCTGGTGTTCGCGATCGTCGGCGTGAGCCTCACGATCCTCATGGGCTACACGGGGCAGATCTCGCTGGGCCACTGGGCGCTCGTCGGCGTGGGCTCGTTCACGACGGCCAACCTGTTCGACAAGCTCCACGTGCCGTTCCTCATCACGGTCGTGGCGGTGGTCGTGACGGGCATGGTCGTGAGCCTCGTGATCGGCATCCCGGCCCTGCGCATCCGCGGCCTGTACCTCGCCGTCGTCACACTCGGCTTCAGCTACGCCTGCGAGTTCTACCTGTTCAAGAGCCGGTTCTTCGGCGGCTCGACGTCGGGCGTCGGGCTGCGGCCACCGAAGCTGGGCCCGCTCGACCTCGACTCCACCAGCGGCCGGGCGCTGTTCCTGTTCGGGCTGGCCCTGCTGCTCGTCTCGCTCTGGGTGGCGGGCAACCTCGCCCGAACCCGCACCGGCCGGAGCTTCTTCTCGCTACGGGAGAACGAGAAGGCGGCGGCGACCTTCGGCGTGGGGCTCACCGGCGCCAAGCTGCTGTCGTTCGCGGTGTCGGGGGGCGTCGCCGCGCTGGCGGGCGTCCTCTATGCGCTGCTCCAGCACCAGGTCAGCTCGCGCAACTTCGAGACACCGACCTCGCTCGTGCTGGTGGCCATGGTGATGATCGGGGGCCTGGGGTCGCTCAAGGGCGCCGTGCTCGGCGCGTTCCTGGTCGAGGGCGTCCCGCTGCTCGTGCACCTGTCCAACGGGTGGATCGTGCCGATCGGCACGGGCATCCTGCTGCTCGTCGTCATCGTGCGGGCGCGCGGGGGCCTCGCCGGTCTCGTCCACCTCATACGCGACTACATCGTGGTGGGGCTGGCCGAGCCGGCCGCGCCCGCGGCACGCGTCTCGCGGCAGTGAGCAGCGCGCCGTGATCTCGGCGACCGCCCTGACGCGTCGCTTCGGTGGTCGGGAGGTCGTGCGCGACGTGAGCTTCTCGGTGGCGCCCGGCGAGGTCGTCGGCTTCCTCGGCCCCAACGGCGCGGGCAAGACCACGACCATGCGCATGCTGCTCGGCCTGTTGCGGCCCTCGGGCGGCGAGGGACGGATCGACGGGCGGGTCGGCTACCTCCCGGAGGCGTTCACCGCTTACGACGCCGTCTCGGTTCGCTCCTACCTGCGGTTCATGTGCCGCATGAAGGGCGTCTCGATCGGCGACGTCGACCGGGCGATGGAGCTTGCCGGCGTCGGCAAGCTGGGCCGCCGGCCGTTCGGGCGGCTGTCGAAGGGACAGCGTCAGCGCGTCGGCCTGGCCCAGGCGCTCCTCGGCCGGCCGGGTGCCTACGTCCTCGACGAGGCGACGATCGGGCTCGACCCCCGTCAGGTCGTCGACGCCCGCGGGCTGATCCGGTCACTGGCCGACGACGACCGCGCCGCCGTGCTCGTGTCGACGCACCTGCTCGCCGAGGCATCGGCGGTGTGCGACCGCGTCGTCGTCATCGCCGCGGGGCGCGTCGTGGCCGAGGAGCGCCCGGGAGCCGCCGGCGACCTCGAGGCCCGCTTCCTGCGCCTCGTAGGAGAAGCTGAATTGACGTGAGTTTCGCCCGCGTGCGCGCTGTCGCCGGCAAGGAGCTCACCGTACTGTGGTCGTCGCCCGTGCCCTACGTGGTCGGCGCGCTCTTCCAGGCCGTCCTCGCCGCGCTCTTCGTCGACCAGCTGCACGCGCGCGAGCAGGCGGTGGTGCAGCCGCTGTTCCCGCTCGCCGGTTTTCTCCTGCTGCTCACCGTGCCCATCATCACGATGCGTTCGTTCGCGGAGGAGGCGCGCACCGGCACGCTCGACCTGCTGCAGGCCGCGCCCGTCCCGCCGTCGCCGCTCGTGGCCGGCAAGTGGCTGGCGGGCTGGCTCACCACGCTGGCCATGCTCCTGCCGACGGGTGTCCTCGTGGTGATCGTGCGCTGGCTGGGCCACCCCGACCGCGGCCCGGTGATCGCCGGCTACGTCGGGCTCGCGCTGCTGGCGGCGACGCTGACGGGTGTGGGCGTGCTGGCCTCGTCGCTCACGTCGTCGCAGCCGGTCGCGGCGATGGTCGCCGTTTTCGGGCTGCTGCTGCTCTGGTTCTCCAACATCGGCTCCGGGACGCTGAACGCGGGCGACGTGCTCGCCCATTTCTCGCTCAGCGAGCGCCTGCGCAGCTTCGCGGGCGGTGCGATCGACACGTCCGACGTCGGCTTCCTCGTGGCCGCCGTGGTCGTGACCCTCGCGGTGACGGCACTCGTCGTCGACAGCCGCCGCCTGCGGTGAGAAGCCGGCTGGTGGCGGTGCTGCTGGTGCTCGTCGCCGGCGTGGCGATCGACGTGGTGGGGTCGCGGACGCGCCGGCTCTACGACCTCACCGCGCAGCACAGCGTGAGCCTCACCCACGAGACCAAGTCGGTCGTCCGCCAGGTGCACCACAAGGTGAAGGTCACGGTGTTCCTCCGCCGCGACGAGCCGGGCCGTGTCGAGGCCGCGACCCTCCTCGCGCGCTACCACCGCCTCAACCGGCACATCACGTTCAAGGTGCTCGACCCAAGCGAGTCGCCCGGCGAACTGCACCGGCTGGGTGTCGACCCACTCGCCGGCGGCATGGCCGCGGTCGCGGGTGATCGCGTCGAGCGCGCGGCGTCGGTCGCGGAGCAGGACGTCACCGGCGCGATCGTCCGCCTGCTGCGTCACAAGTCTCCGACCGTGTGCTTCGCGACGGGTCATGGCGAAGCCGACCCCAACGCGACGCTCCCTGAGGGGGTGGCGCAGCTGGCCGACCTGCTGCGGCAGAACGGCTACCACGTCGCCACGACCGACCTGCTCGCGCGCCCCGTGGTGCCGGCGGCCTGCGACGCCCTTCTCATGGCGCGCCCGACGGCTCCGCTCGGACCGGCGGCGGCCGAGCTGTCGCGGTGGCTGGCCGCCGACGGCCGGGCACTGTTCCTCCTCGACCCCGAGTCGACCGTCGACGTCAACCCGGTGCTCGCTCCGTACAAGCTGCGCGTCGAGCGCGGCATCGTGTTCGAGAAGGACCCCGGTTCGGTCCTGTCCGGCGATCCCACCGCGCCCATCGTGCACACCTACTCGACGGCCAACCCGCTCGTGCGCCGGCTGGCGCCGACGTACTTCCCGGGCGTCGAGGAGGTCGACGTCGACGAGAGCGGGCACGTGCCCGGCCTGACCGTCAGCCGCCTTGCCGACACGTCGAACGCGTCGTTCCTGTCGCGCGACCCGCAGCGGGGCGACTTCCAGCTCGGGCGGGACCTTCCCGGGCCGGTGACCGTCGGCGCCGCCGCCGACTTGTCGGCGTTCCGGGGCGGCACCGTCCACCGCACGCGCGTCGTGGCCTGGGGCGACGCCGACTTCGCGACCAACGCCTATCTGGGGCAGGCGGGGAACTCGCGGTTGCTGGTGCAGGCGCTCGACTGGCTGACGATCGACGAGGACCTCGTCACCCTGTCGGCCAACCTCGCCGCCGACCGCCCCATCTCCCTCACGACCGCCCGCCACCGCGAGTCCCTACTCCTCTCCGCCGCCCTCGTCCCTGCCCTCTGGCTCCTCGCCGGCGCCGCCGTCTGGCTCGCCCGCCGCCGGCGCTGACTTCATGCGACTTTTGTCGCGTGAGCGCGCGCCGGCGGTGGTCCCAGGTGAAAAAGTCGCCAAAAAAATCAATGCGCCCGCAGGTCGAGGATGGTGATCGTGGGGCCGACGGGGCCGATGGCGCCGGTGAGGGGGATGCGGCGCAGGCCCCACTGGGGGAGCAGGTCCCAGTCGTACGCCAGGTGGCGGCGAGGGCCGATGACGGCGACGACGCGGCCCTTGGCGCGCAGCGCGTCGTACACCGCCACCTGCCGCCGGTAGCGGCGCGGCTCGCGCCGGTAGCGCTCTTCCTTGTAGGAGCTGATGGCGACGTAGCACTCGCACTCGACGATGGGCGGCTCGGTACCGAAGTCGTCGGTGCCGTCCGGCAGCGCGTACTGCTCGGCGCGGATCGGGCCGTCGAGCCGGCGGACAGCGGCCGCGGCGACCAGCCGCGTGTCGATGGCGCCGGCGGCGCGCACGAGGCGGGCGTCGTCGAGGACGGCCGGCACCAGCGTGATCCCGACCGCGACTGCGAGCACGACGCCGCCCGCGACGCCGGCCCGGCGCGCCAGCCGGACGAGAGCGACCATCCCGAGACACGCGAGCAGCGGGACCACCACCAGCACGTAGTGCGGGAAGCGCACGCGTGAGGTGCCGACGAGCGCGAAGAGCGGGATCACGGCGGCGGCGGTGAGCCGCTGCGGGCGGGTTCCGCGCACGAAGACCCACACCGTGCCCACCACCGCGAGCGCGGTGACGCCGTAGCCCCAGTTCCCCGGGAGCGACTGGTGCAGGTGGAACCACCAGCCGTTGGCGCGGCTGTCGTAGCCGAGGTGACCGGTGGCCTGGTGGCCGAACTGCTTGCCGAGGTCGTGCCACATCTGGCCCGGCTGCGCGAACACCGCCGGCGCGCCGGCGACGAACCCGACCGCCATCGACGCGAGCAGCAGCCCGAGGTGGTGGGCGCGCCGCAGGCGCGGACGACGCGGCTCGGGCCAGAGGATCGACACGATCGCGGCCACGACGATCAGCACGCCCACGTACTTCGTCGCCCCGGCCAGCCCGGCGAGGGCGCCGGCGCCGGCGAGCCACGGCCATCGCCGCGAGCGGTCGTAGGCGAACGTCGCCAGCAGCGCCCCCAGCATGAACGCCAGCTGGAGGTGGTCGGGGTGGACGAGACGGCTGGTGCGCACGCTGACGAAAGAGAGCGCCACCAGCACGGCCGCCGCCCACGCGATCATTCGTCGATCACGCCAGTCGTCCGCGAGCTCGGCCGCGACCAGGCCGGTGAGGAGCACGGCTGCGAGCGAGACGGCGACGAACACGACGCGGCCGAACGCGTAGACGCCGCCGTGAGGTTGCAGGAGCGAGCCCGACACAGCGCGTGCCGCGCGCATGACACCGCCCAGCAACTCCATCGACGCGGGTGGCCAGTCGTAGTGGCTCAACGCGACGTGCCCGTGCAGGACGCGCAGGGCGCGGTCCATGATGGTCGGCTCGTCGGGACCGACGATCCGCGGCAGGTTGCCGCTCAGGTGCGGGAGGCGGAACGCGGCGGCGACGGCGACGACGAGGAGGAGCCCGGCGAGCAGGACCGCGTCGAACCGGCGGGCGTCTTCCTCGTCCGGCACTGCGTGAGTTTAGGGTCGCGGCCCGTGCACGCCCTGTTCACCTATGGATCCGGCGTGCCGCGCTATCTCGGGCTGTGGCTGATCCTCACGCCGGTGCTCGTCGCGGGGCTGCTCGCGTTCGGCGTGCGCCGGGGCGCCGTGCTCGCGGTCGCGCTCTCGACGCTGCCCAGCCTGACGCGCAACCCGCCGCAGTGGCTCGGCCCCGGTCTCCAGTACGGGATGATGGCCGTGCTCCTCGTGTTCATCGGCGTGTGGCTCGTGGCGCGCGTGCGCGCCGGTCGAGCCACTGAGCCCGATGTCGCGCCGGCGCCCGTCGCGGTGCCGTGGAGAAAGGTGGTGGCCCTGGCTGCGCTCGCGCTCGCGTTGCGGGTGCCGCTTGCCTGGTGGGACCCCGGCATCTCGCAGATCGGGACGTCGACGGAGCTGGCCGACCGCCAGCTGCTCGCCGGACACAACCCCTACACGCGGCCCAACCGTTTCGCCGATGCCGGCACCTACCAGTACCCGGCGGGCACGCTGCTGCTGCACGCGCCCGCGGTGGCGCTCGTGCCGAAGACGGTTGCGGGCGAGGAGCACGTCGGCGTGCGGCTCGTGCTGTGGCTCACCGACATCGCCGCCGTCGTCTTCCTCGTGTGGGCCGGCGCGCGCGCCGGCGCGGCGCGTGCGGGGCTCGCCGCTGCGTTCGCGTACGCCGTCGGACCGACGCTCGTTCGCGAGTCGGGCCTGACCGTGTCGAACGACCTCGTGCTGGCGCTGCTCGTGGCGGGCGCGGCCATGGCGCTGACGCGCCGGCGTCTGATGCTGACCGGTGTGCTGGTGGGGCTGGCCGTGGCGATCAAGCCCTCGGCCGTGCTGCTCCTGCCGCTACTGGTGGTCGTGGCCGGCGCCGGCCCGACCCTGGTCGCGGTCGCCGTCCCCGCGGTGCTGCAGGCGCCGTTCTTCCTGTGGCCCTCGGTCGGCCTGCACCACATGGAACGCCTGCTCGAGCCGGCGACGCGCCGCGAGACGTTGTCAGTGCTGCGCATCTCGTCGATGTGGTGGCCGCTCTACAAGACGGTGGGCAACACGAGCAGCGCCATCCGCGTGGCCGCGGCCATCGGTGTGGCGGTGAGCGCGCTGGCGTCGTTCTGGGCGGGTCGCGAGCTGCGCCGGCGGGGCGTCACCCTCTCGACGGCGACGGCCGCGTTCGCGCTCCCACTGCTCGTGGCGTACGCGCTCGCGGCCGTGCAGCGCACCAACTATCAGGACTGGTATCTCACGTCGTTCCTGTTGTGCGCCGGCCTGACCGCGGTGCGGGTGCCGAAGCCGGTGCCGGTCGAGGCGCCGGCGCTCGAACCGGTGCTCGAACCGGTGCTCGAACCGGTGCTCGTGCCGGCCGCCCCCGTCCCACGAGCGGTGTGGCGCGACGGGATGCCGGCCCCGGCGCCACCGGCGATCTGGGCGCCGTCGCGCGACCCGAACCCTGCGGGACGGGCCTGATGGCGCGCGTGCGCGTGGGCGTCGCCCTCCTCGTCCCCGCCCCGGCGAGCGTCGAGGTCGAGGGGTTGCGACGGGCCGCGGGCGACGGCGCCCTCGGCCGCATCCCCAGCCACTGCACCCTCGTCCCCCCCGTGAACGTGCGCGAGGAGCAACTCGACGACGCCCTCGACGTCCTGCGCGCGGCCGCAGCGGCGACGGCGCCGTTCGGCGTCACCCTCGGGCCGCCGGCCAGCTTCCTGCCCGACAGCCCGGTCCTCTACCTGCCCCTCGACGACCGCGGGACCGAAGCAGTCGGCGCGATTCGCGAACGCGTGTTCAGGGCGCCGCTGGCGCGACCGCTCACCTGGCCGTTCGTCCCACACGTGACCATCGCCGACGAGATGGACCCCGACCGCATCCCTGCGGCCGTCGAGGCGCTGCGCGACTACCGCGTCGACGTGAGCTTCGACCGCGTCCACCTGCTCCGCGAGTCTCCCGGTCGGGTGTGGGAGCCGATCGCCGACGCCGCCTTCGCGCCCCCGGCCGTCGTGGCGCGCGGCGGGCTCGAGCTCGAGCTGTCGCTGACCGAGCGACCCGACGTCGCGACGCAGGCGTTTCTCGACCGCGAGTGGCCACTGTTCGACGCGGGTGAGCTGGGCGCAGCCGTCGAGCTCGAGTACGTCACCATCGCGGCCCGCCGCGGTCGGGAGGTCGTCGGCGTCGCCGTGGGAAGGGCGAGCGCCGGGGTCGGTCGTCTCTCCGACCTGCTCGTGGGCGTCGCCCATCGGGGTGAGGGCATCGGCTCGCACCTGCTCCGGGGGTTCGAGTCGTGGGCGGCCGAGCGCGGGTGCCGCCGGCTGGCGCTGCGCACCGCCGCCGGCGCGGCGGCCGAGCGCTTCTACCGCGACCGGGGCTGGGTCGAGGAGGGCCGCCTCGCCGACTGGTCCCACGGCCGCGAGTTCGTCCTCCTCCGCCGCGACCTCTGACCGCCACCCCAAGGCGTTCTGGGTCGATATTCGCTCGTGATAGCAGGCGGATATCGACCCAGAACGCTCAAGGGGCGTCGGCGGCGCTGGCGGCGGCGCGGGAGTCGAGCCAGCGGCGGAAGCCGGCGGCGTTGGAGTGCACGCCGTTGAGCGTGTCGAGCTTCTCGCGCTGGGCGCCGTCGACGCCGGCGAGGTCGCCGGCGAACGCGTCCTCGAGGGCGGCGGCGATGTCGCGCCCGTCGAGCCAGGCCTGCTCGGCGACGACGGCCCAGCGGCGGAGCGTGTCGGCGGCCTCGTCGAGCACGGTGGACGGGTCGGGCACGAGCCCGTAGTGGGCGAGGGCGATGCCCGAGGGCCGGCGCTCGGCGAAGCGCTCGATCGAGCGCAGCGCCTGGTCGAGGTCGAAGTCGGGTGGCGGTGTCGACGGCCGCAGCACGCCGGCGTCGGGTAGCCGCACGCCGACGGCGTCGCCGGCGAAGAGGATGCCGCTTTCGGAGTCGTGCAGCGCCAGATGGTGCTTGGCGTGACCCGGGGAGTCGACGGTTGTGAGCGAGCGGGTGAGCGAGACGCGCACCTCCTCGCCGTCGGCGAGCACGTGGATGCGGTCGGCCGGCGTCGGGTCGAGGCGCCCGTAGAGCGAGTCGAGCAGCGGGCCGTACACGCGCGCCGCCGAGTCGACGAGACGGGTCGGGTCGGCGAGGTGGCGGGCGCCCTTCTCGTGCACGTACACGGTCGCCTTCGGAAAGGCGCGGGCCACGTCGCCGACGCCGCCGGCGTGGTCGAGGTGGATATGGGTGACGGCGACGGCAGCGAGCTCACTCGCGCCGACGCCGAGCTCCTCGAGCGCGGCGAGCAGCGCCGGCACCGAGCTCTGGCTCCCGGTCTCGACCAGCACGGGCGATGTGCCCTCGACGAGGTACCCGGCGGTGACGCGTTCCCAACCGCCGAGCAGCGTGTCGATCTGGGTGACGCCCGGCGCGATGACCGTCGAGGGCACGCCTGTCAGCCGAACTCGACGGCGGCGAACTCGCGCAGCTTCGACAGCCGGTGACGCGCGTCGACGAGCCGGACGGTGCCCGACTTCGAACGCATGACCAGCGACTGGGTGGTGGCGCCGTTGACGTCGTAGTGCACGCCGCGGAGCAGCTCGCCGTCGGTGACGCCGGTGGCGGCGAAGAAGCAGTTGTCGCCGGCGACCAGGTCGTCGATCGTGAGCACGCGGTCGACGTCGTAGCCGGCGGCGGCGGCGGCCTTGCGCTCGTCGTCGTCGCGCGGCCACAGGCGGGCCTGCATGTCGCCGCCCATGCATTTGAGCGCGGCGGCGGCCACGACGCCCTCGGGCGTGCCGCCGATGCCGAACATGACGTCGACGTCGAGGAACGGCCAGGCGGTGGCGATGGCGCCCAGGACGTCGCCGTCGGGGATGAGGCGGGTGCTGGCGCCGGCCGCCCGCACCTCGGCGATCAGGTCGGCGTGGCGGTCGCGGTCGAGGATGACCGCGGTGAGCTCGCGGACCGGCTTGCCGAGCGCGTCGGCCACCGCCTTCAGGTTCTCGGTGGGGGAGCGGTCGAGGCTGACGCGGCCGGCGGCCTCCGGGCCGACGGCGATCTTGTCCATGTACACGCAGGGGCCGGGGTCGAACATCGTGCCCCGCTCGCTCATCGCGATCACCGCGACCGCGTTGCCGCGGCCGAGCGACGTGGCGGTGGTGCCGTCGATGGGGTCGACGGCGATGTCGACGGGCGGCGGCGAGCCGTCGCCGATCTTCTCCCCGTTGTAGAGCATCGGCGCCTCGTCCTTCTCGCCCTCGCCGATGACGACGACACCGTCCATCGACACCGTGCCGAGCAGGACGCGCATGGCCTCGACGGCGGCGCCGTCGGCGCCCTCCTTGTCGCCGCGGCCCACCCAGCGGGCGGCGGCGAGGGCGGCCGCCTCGGTGACCCTCACGAGCTCCATCGCGAGGTTGCGGTCGGGCGCCTGGCGTTCTGCGGCGGTCATGCGCGGCGACGATACTGGGCCTGTGACGAAGCGCGACGAGTGGCGCGAGGCCTACGAGGCCGCGCCGAAACGCGACGTCGACGGCGAGACGATGTCGGGCATACCGCTCGAGCCGGTGTACGGGCCCGACGACGGGCCGTTCCCGGGGCAGTGGCCGTACACGCGCGGCCCCTACGCGTCGATGTACCGCTCGAAGCTCTGGACGATGCGGATGTTCGCCGGCTTCGGCACCGCCGACGACACCAACGGGCGCTTCCGCGAGATCCTCGCCGCCGGCGGCGACGGCCTGTCGACCGCGTTCGACCTTCCCACGCTCATGGGACGCGACTCCGACGACCCGCACAGCCTGGGCGAGGTCGGGCGCTGTGGCGTCGCCATCGACACGCTCGCCGACATGGAGGACCTCTTCGCCGAGATCGACCTGGGCGCCATCACCACGTCGATGACCATCAACTCGCCGGCGTCGATGCTGCTGGCCATGTACGTGGCCGTCGCCGAGAAGGCCGGCGTCGAGCGGGCGCGCCTCGGCGGCACGATCCAGAACGACATGCTCAAGGAGTTCCAGGCCCAGAAGGAGTTCGTCTTCCCGCCCCGGCCCTCGATGCGGATCGTCACCGACATGATCCGCTTCTGCGCGGCCGAGATGCCGCGCTGGCACCCCGTGTCGATCTCCGGCTACCACATCCGCGAGGCGGGTTCGACGGCCGCGCAGGAGCTGGCGTTCACCGTCGCCAACGGCTTCGCCTACGTCGAGGCCGCGACGGCCGCCGGCCTCGCGGTCGACGAGTTCGCACCGCGGCTGTCGTTCTTCTTCAACGCTCACATCGACTTCTTCGAGGAGATCGCCAAGTACCGCGCCGCCCGCCGCATCTGGGCTCGCTGGATGCGCGACCGCTACGGCGCCCGCAACGAGCGCTCGCTCCAGCTTCGCTTCCACACCCAGACCGCGGGGGTCTCGCTCACCGCGCAGCAGCCCGAGCTCAACATCGTGAGGACGGCGCTCGAGGCCCTCGCCGGCGTGCTCGGCGGAACCCAGAGCCTGCACACGAACTCGATGGACGAGGTGCTCGCCCTCCCCACCGAGCGGGCGGCCCGCATCGCGCTCCGCACCCAGCAGGTCGTCGCCCACGAAACCGGCGCACCACTGGTGGCCGACCCCCTCGGCGGTTCGTGGTTCGTCGAGTCGCTCACCGACGAGATGGAGCGCCGGGCCGAGGAGGTCTTCGCCCACCTCGACCGCCTGGGCGGGGGTTCGATGCTCGAGGGCGTGTACCGCGGGATCGAGGAGAGCTGGTTCCAGGGCGAGATCGCGGAGTCGGCCTACCGGCTCGAGAAGCGGGTGACGTCAGGGCGCCAGGTCGTCGTGGGCGTCAACCGGTTCACCGACGCGGGCGACGACGACACGATCGAGACCCTCCACATCCCCCCCGAGATCGAGGAGAAGCAGAAGAAGCGCCTCGCGGAGGTCAAGCAGGAGCGCAACCTCGACGCGGTCGACGCCGCCCTGCGCCGGCTCGAGCGCGACGCGGCCGCGCCCGAGTGCAACCTGATGCCCGCCGTCCTCGAGGCCGTCCACGCCTATGCCACCCTCGGCGAGATGGTCGACACCCTCGCCGAGGTCTTCGGCCGCTGGACCGAGACTCCGACGATCTGAGACCTAGGGTTCGAGCAATGCTCCTGGCCGAGCTCGAGGTGCGTCACTCGCGGTCGATCGCGCCGACCCGGCGCGTCGCCCTCGGGTCGCACTGGCTCCCGGTCGAGCCGGCGCCCGGCTTCGGCGGCATCCTCATCGCCGGCGTCGTCGCCGCCCACGTCGACGGCCTCGACGACGACCTCCTCGACGACCTCCTCGAGCTGATCGACGACCTCGAGCCCGGCACGCGGATCGCGCAGCCCCGTCTCCGCCACCGCTTCCAGACCGACGTGCACGGGCTGGCGCGCAGCCGCCACCGGCTCGTCGGCGACGGCGAGGCGATGCGGCTCGACCTGCAGGTGCCGGCGCCGCCCGTCCCGCAGCTGCTCGGCGCGCTGTACGCGGCGTCGGCCCTGGCGGTCGAGGCGCGGGAGCCCGTGTTCGACCTCGTGCGGCGGGCGGCCCGCTGGGACGGCGGCGTCGACTCGGAGCTCATCGCCTACCTGACGGGCGGCGGCGACACGCGCCCGCGCAACTGGCGCACGTTCCCCACCGACGAGCGATGGGCTCGCCAGCTGCTTGGTTTCGGTCCGGGCACCGGGCTGCCGCGCGACGCCGTGCAGCGCCGGTTCCGCACCCTCGTGCGCCACGCGCATCCCGACCACGGCGCCGCGGCCGACGGCGCCGGCCAGCGCATCGTCGAGCTCACCGAGGCCCGCCGCATCCTCCTCGGGTGAATCGTCTCCCTTCCCTTTCCGACTTTTTCACCGTGGGCCGCGCATGCGGTGGTCCCACGTGAAAAAGTCGCAGGGGTGTCGCAGGGGTTGATGAATCGTGCGCTGCTGCTGACGCCGGGTGCCGGCGCCGGGCGCGACCAGCCGTCGCTCGTCGCCATCGAGGACGCGCTGGCGCCGATCCCGGTGGAGCGCATCGACTTCCCGTACCGGCTCGCGGGCCGCAAGTCGCCGGACAAGCCCGAGGTGCTCATGAACGCCGTGCGCGCCAGCGCGACCGCGCTCGCCATCCGCACCCGGCTCGGGCAGGAGCAGGTGGCGCTGGGCGGGCGGTCGATGGGCGGGCGCATGTGCTCGATGCTCGTGGCCGACGGCTTCACCGCGCTCGCGCTCGTGCTCGTGAGCTATCCGCTGCACGCACCGGGCAAGCCCGAGCGCTCCCGCACCGAGCACTTCCCCTCCATCGAGGTGCC
>VAXF01000047.1 GCA_005888395.1 Actinomycetota bacterium
GCCGGGGAGCTCGCCGGCGGGCCGCAGCTGGCACTGGCGTGCGGAGGTGCGGCCGTGGTCGGGCACTGCTTCCCGCTGCGCCGGCTCCGCCATGGTGGACGGGGCGTGGCGGCGTCCACCGGGGTGAGCCTGGTGCTCGTGCCGGTCGTGACGGTCGCGCTGGTGCCCGTCTGGCTCGTGGTGGCACGGCTCTCGCGCACCGCGTCGCTGGCGTCGCTCACGATCGCGGTCGCCCTGCCCGCCACCGTGGCCTTCATGCGTCCGGCCTGGGAGTCGCTCGGCTTCGCCGCGATCAGCGCGCTGGTCGTCGCCCGCCACGCCGGGAACCTCGCCCGCCTGGTGCGGGGCGAGGAACGCTCGCTCGAGGCGGACCGGCCCTGAGCCTGCGGTTCACGGCGCGGCTGGCCTACGCGGTCGCGCTCCCGATCGTCGCCCTCGGCATCGCGGCGCGGTCGTCGTCGGCCTGGGAGTTCGCCGCGCTGCTCATCGCCGTTGGCCTGCACTCGGTGCTCTGGGTCCTGGTGCTGACCAACACCGTCGAGCTGCCCAGCCGCCATCTGCGTGAGCTCGAGGAGAGCCGCCGGCAGCTCGGGCGGGCGCTCGACCGGGTCGGCGACACCCTGTCCTCGACGCACGACCTGGTCGCGCTCCTCGACGTCGTGCTCGAGACGTGCGCGCTCACGCTCCACGCCGATGCGAGCGTGTTCTACGCGACCCCGGCGCCGGGCATTCCGATCGAAGCCCGTGCGTCCTACGGTGCCGACGTCACCGGCGTTCGCCTCCCAGACGGGGGGATGCCCGGACAGGCCCTGACGGGCAATCGGGTGTGCGTCTGGCCCGGCGCCCGGAGCCCGGCATTCGGCGAGCCGCCGGCGCGTGCGGCAATGGCGGTCCCGATGCACTCGCGCGGCCGCCTGTTCGGCGCGCTGGTCGTCTACCGCCGGCAACGCCGCCAGTTCTCGCACGGCGACGTCGACACGTTCACCACGCTTGCCCGCCAGACGGAGACCGCCATCGACAACGTCTTCCTCCACGAGGAGGCCCAACGGCTCTCGATCACCGACGGCCTGACCGGCGTGTGGAACCGGCGCCACTTCGAGATGCGCGCCGCCGAGGCCATCCAGGTGGCCACCCGGTTCGGCGAGCCCTTCGCGGTGGTGATGGTCGACATCGACCACTTCAAGCAGGTGAACGACACCTACGGCCACCAGACGGGCGACGCGGTGCTCGTGGAGCTCGCCGGCCGGCTCTCGGCGGCGACCCGAGAGGTGGACCTCGTCGCCCGTTACGGCGGCGAGGAGTTCGTGCTGCTGCTCCCGCGCACCGCGCTGACCGGCGCCGCAAAGCTGGCCGAGAAGGTGCGCAGCGCGGTCGCCGCCGAGCCGGTGCGCTTCGACGACCGGGACCTGTCGGTGACGGTCTCGTGCGGTGTCGCCGCCCACCCCGACCACGGCGCGACGGTGCGGGAGCTGGTCGCCGCCAGCGACGCCGCCCTCTACCGGGCCAAGGCGGGTGGCCGCAATCGGGCCGAGATCGCCGCGGTCGAAGAGCGGGTGCCGTGAGCGAGCCGCTAGGCGAGCGAACCAAGGGACAGAGCGGCATGCCGTCATGGCCACCATCGAAGATGGTGGCCCAATGAAGGCCGTTCGCAAGGCGGTGATCCCGGCCGCGGGGCTCGGCACGCGCTTCCTGCCCGCCACCAAGGCGCAGCCCAAGGAGATGCTTCCGGTCGTCGACAAGCCCGCGATCCAGTACGTCGTCGAAGAGGCCGTCCGGGCCGGGATCCGCGACATCCTCGTGATCACCGGGCGGGGAAAGCGGTCGCTCGAGGACCACTTCGACCGCTCCTTCGAGCTCGAGCACTACCTCGAGGTCGCGGGGAGGCAGGCCGAGCTCGACGCGATGCGCGAGATCGCCGACATGGCCGACATCCACTACCTCCGGCAGGGAGATCCGAAGGGTCTGGGCCACGCGGTGTCGGTGGCGCGCGAGCACGTGGGCGACGAGCCGTTCGCCGTCATGCTGGGCGACGACATCATGCACGAGAGCGTGTCGTTGCTGGAGCAGATGATCGAGGTGCACGCCCGCCTCGGCACGTCGGTCGTGGCGCTTCAGGAGTTCCCGCTCGACCAGATCTCGAACTACGGGTGCGCGCGCGCCGAGGTCGTCGACGATCACCTCGTGCGCGTGCTCGACCTCGTCGAGAAGCCGAAGCCCGAGGAGGCGCCGTCGAACCTCGGCGTGGTCGGCCGCTACGTCTTCACCGCAGCCATCTTCGACGCGTTGGCGCGCGTCGGTCCGGGGAAGGGCGGCGAGATCCAGCTCACCGACGCCATGGCGTTGCTGCTCCGCGATCAGCCGTTGCACGGCGTGGTCTTCGAGACCGGCCGCTACGACGTCGGCCAGAAGCTCGACTACCTGCGGGCCACGGTGGAGCTGGCGCTCGAGCGCGACGACCTGGGCCCGCCCTTCCGCGCCTACCTCGCCGACCTCGTGCGGCGCGAGGGGCTCCAGTGATCGAGCTCGGCGACGCCCAACGGCGCGTCCTGTCCGGCTGCGCCCCGCTCCACCCGCGCGCCGTTCCGCTCGCCGACGCCCTGGGCTGTGTGACCTCGGTCGACCTGCGGGCCGACGAGGCCGTGCCGCCGTTCGCCAACACGGCGATGGACGGCTACGCAGTGCGGGCACAGGACACGGCGGAGGCGCCGGTGCGTCTCGACGTGACCGGCACCCTGGCCGCGGGCGCCGACGCGGCCGCCTTCACGGTCGGCGCCGGGAAGGCGGTGCGCATCATGACGGGTGCGCCGATGCCCGCGGGGGCCGACGCCGTCGTGATGGTGGAGCTCACCCGGGCCGAGGACGACGGGCGGTCGGTGACGATCGAGAAGCCCGCCCAGGTGGGCGACCACGTGCGCGCCGCCGGCGACGACATCGCCGCGGGACAGGTGGTCTTCGGGGCGGGCACCACGCTCGGCCCCGGCCACCTCGGCGTGCTGGCCAGCCTGGGCTACGCGCGCGTTCCCGTGTACCCGCGCGCCCGCGTCGGCGTGCTGTCCACCGGCGACGAGCTGCTCGACGGTGGCGGACGCCTTCGGCCCGGCCAGATCCGCGACTCGAACCGGCCGACGCTGCTCGCCCTGGTGCGCCAGTCGGGCTTCGAGCCTGTCGACCTCGGCGTCGCGCCCGACGACGAGGAAGCCATCTCGGCGGCGGTCGAACGCGGCCTCGAGGAGTGCGACGCCCTCGTCACCTCGGGCGGCGTGAGCGTGGGCGACTTCGACCACGTGAAGGCGGTGCTCGACCGTTTGGGGCGGATGCACTGGATGCAGGTGGCGATCAGGCCGGCCAAGCCCCTCGCGTTCGGCGTGGTCGGCGAGAAGCCCGTGTTCGGCCTTCCCGGCAACCCCGTGTCGTCGATGGTGTCCTACGAGCTGTTCGCCCGCCCGGGCTTGCGGCAGATGACGGGTCATCGCGAGCTGTTCCGGCCCGAGGTCGTCGCCGTCGCCGACGAGCCGCTGCCCCGCCGTCCGGACGGGAAGGTCCACTTCGTACGCGTCGTGTGCACCGAAGGCGACGACGGCCGGCGCCGCGTGCGCTCCTCGGGCGGCCAGGCGTCGCATCTCCTGCGGGCGATGGCATTGGCCAACGCGCTCGCAGTGGTGCCCGACGGTCACGGCGTCGACACGGGTGAGACCGTCCGGACCCTACTGCTGGGATGACTAGCCTTCCGCGAATGGCAGGCCCGCTCGTCGACTCGTTCGGGCGCACCGTCCGTGACCTTCGGGTGTCGGTGACCGACCGCTGCAACTTCCGGTGCTCCTACTGCATGCCCGAGGAGGGGATGCAGTGGATGCCGCGTGACGACCTGCTCACCTACGAGGAGCTCGCGCGTGTGGCGAGGGTGTGTGTGGAGCGCTTCGGGTTCGACGGCGTGCGCATCACCGGCGGCGAACCGACGGTCCGGGCCCACCTTCCCGTGCTCGTCGGGATGCTGGCGGCGCTCGACGTCGACGTGGCGATGACCACCAACGGGGCGACGCTGCCGCTGCTGGCCGACGACCTGCGGCGTGCGGGCCTGCGTCGCGTCAACATCTCGTGCGACTCGCTCCGGCGCGATCGCTTTGCCGCGATCACGCGGCGCGACGCCCTGCCGCAGGTGCTCGAGGGCATCGACGCCGCGCTGGCAGCCGGCTTCGATCCGGTCAAGGTCAATGTCGTGACCATGCGGGGCGTCAACGACGACGAGGCCGTCGACTTCGCCGCGTTCGGGCGGGAGCGCGGCGTGGTCGTCCGCTTCATCGAGTTCATGCCCCTCGACGCCGACGGCGCGTGGTCGATGGAGAAGGTCGTTCCCGCGGCCGAGACGGTGGCGGCCGTCGACGCCGTGTTCCCGCTCGAGCCGGTCGCCCACGGTCCCGAGCCCGCCACGCGGTGGCGTTACCGCGACGGCGGTGGCGAGATCGGGGCCATCGCCAGCGTCACCCAGCCGTTCTGCGACAACTGCGACCGGGTGCGCCTCACCGCCGACGGCCAGTTCCGCACCTGCCTGTTCGCGACCGACGAGCTCGACCTGCGGGCCCTCCTCCGGTCGGGCGCCACCGACGACGAGCTGGCCGGCGCGCTCGCGGCCGCGGTCGGCGCCAAATGGGCCGGTCACCGCATCGGCCAGGTCACCTTCGTCAGGCCCGCGAGGAGCATGAGCCAGATCGGCGGCTGACTCCTACACTTTCGGTTCATGCCCGAGCGCCTCACCCACCTCGACCCGTTGGGTCGCGCCCGAATGGTCGACGTCACCCCGAAGGAGGCGACGCACCGCCGGGCGGTCGCCCGTTGCAAGGTGCTGATGCGGCCCGACACGGCGTCGCTCATCGCCGGCGGAGCCATCAGCAAGGGCGACGTGCTCGCGGTGGCCCGGGTCGCGGGCATTCAGGCCGCCAAGCAGACGCCGCTGCTGATCCCGCTGTGCCACCCGCTCCTCGTGGGCTCGGTGCACGTGAACTTCACGATCGAGGACGCCCACGTCGAGGTCGAGGCGCAGGTCGACACCGTCGACCGCACCGGCGTCGAGATGGAGGCGATGACCGCCTGCACCATCGCCGCGCTCACGATCTACGACATGTGCAAGTCCGTCGACCGGTCGATGACCATCTCCGAGGTCACCCTGTGGGAGAAGACGGGGGGCCGTTCGGGCACCTACCGGCGGGCTCAATAGCGAAGCCTTCGCTTTGTTAACTCGCGAACAGGGCTTGACGGCGGGGTCGGGAGTCGTAGTAGGAAAAGGCGGGCGTTGCGGAGAACGTGTGAGCATCCACCGCTCTCATGACGCGCCGAGTTACGGTCGCCAACACGTAAAGGTAGGTCGAGGAGCTTGACCGTTTTGGTACTGCTCATCCTTGCCGCACTGTGGGGCGCAGTCCTCATCCCCCCGGCTCTCAGGGCTCGAGCCGAGGCCAGCCCTGCCGACTCGATCGGCAGCTTCCGCCGCCAACTGCGCATCCTCCAGCGAACCGCGCCCGGCCCCGTCGCCTCCGTGACCGCCATCCATCCGCCGTGGCCGGTCAGCCCGGCACGCGGGAAGGTCGCCGGCCGTGGCACCAGCCGGGTCTCGCGGGCCCGGGTCCAGAAGCGCCGTCGCGACATCTTCTTCGCCCTTCTCGCCGGCATGGCCGGCTCGCTGCTCCTGGGGTTTCTTCCCGCCCTCCGGGTGATGTGGGGCCTCCACGTCGCCCTCGACGTGGCCTTCCTCGCCTATGTCGGCCTGCTCCTGCGCATGCGCAACGTCGCGGCCGAGCGCGACATGAAGGTCCGCTTCCTGCCGGGCTCCGCGCCCGAGCTGCCGCCGCTCCTTCTCCGCCGCACCGGGAACTAGCGCGGGGCCGGATACGGCGAAGGGCCGGGCCGAGGAGCTCGCCGCGTTGGCCGCGCCGATGTGCGCGTCGCTCGACGCCGCTCACCAGGCACGGGAGAAGGGGCTGGCCGCCTGCCGGCGGACCATCCGCGCGAGCGGCACGTCGATCCGCGCCGTCCACCGCGGCGAGCTCGACCGGGCCAGGTCCCTCGCCGACGACGCCGAGTCGGCGTTGCGTGAGGCCCAGGCCGCGCTGCGACCGCACCCGGCGGTGGCCTTCGCCGGCTTCCTGCACGACGCCGAGAAGGAGTACTCGGAGGCGCGGCTGACCGGCGCGCTCGTCGGCGGCGACCCCCTGCCGGATCACGGCGGGCTCGGCGTCGAGGTGGCGGCCTGGCTCAACGGGTTGGCCGAGGCCGCCTCCGAACTCCGGCGCAACGTCCTCGACCGCATGCGAGAGGGCGACCTGGCTCGGGCCGAGGTGCTGGTGGAGGTGATGGACGACGTCTATGGGCTGCTGATCACCGTCGACTATCCCGACGCGCTCACCGGCGGCCTGCGCCGCACGACCGACGCCCTGCGGGCCGTCGTGGAGCGCACCCGCGGCGACCTCACGACGACGTTGCTCCAGTCGCGTCTGCAGCAGGCGATCGAGAGAGACCGGCCGCCGGCGGGCTGAAAGTATCCTCGTCGTCG
>VAXF01000048.1:0-16125 GCA_005888395.1 Actinomycetota bacterium
AAGGGAGCTTGACTGCGAGACACACACGTCGAGCAGGTGCGAAAGCAGGGCATAGTGATCTTACGGTTTGCATGTGGAAGCGCCGTGACTCAACGGATAAAAGGTACCCCGGGGATAACAGGCTCATCTTCCCCAAGAGTCCATATCGACGGGAAGGTTTGGCACCTCGATGTCGGCTCGTCGCATCCTGGGGCTGAAGCAGGTCCCAAGGGTTGGGCTGTTCGCCCATTAAAGCGGTACGCGAGCTGGGTTTAGAACGTCGTGAGACAGTTCGGTCCCTATCCGTCGCAGCCGTAGGAGATCTGAGGAAGGCTGTCCCTAGTACGAGAGGACCGGGACGGACGCAGCTCTCGTGTGCCAGTTGTCCTGCCAAGGGCACGGCTGGTTAGCGACCTGCGGAAACGGCTGGTTAGCGACCTGCGGAAGAGATAAGCGCTGAAAGCATCTAAGCGCGAAGCTCGTTCCGAGATGAGATCTCCCACAGGGCCAACCTGGTAAGGCCCGTGGCCAGATGACCACGTTGATAGGCCGGAGGTGTACGCACCGCAAGGTGTTCAGCCGACCGGTACTAATCGGCCGAGGGCTTGGAACAATCTCGCTCGTGCTCGCTATGGAATGCTCGGGGGAATGCCTCGATTGACAACCAGATTTCCGGTGGCCACAGCGGTGGGGAAACACCCGTTCCCATTCCGAACACGGCAGTTAAGCCCGCCCGCGCCGATGGTACTTGGGGGGCGACCCCCTGGGAGAGTAGGTCGCCGCCGGGATACCACTTGAAGGAGCCTCCCGAGAGGGGGGCTCCTTCGCGCGTGTGGCTACATTCCGGGGCATGGCCCGGCCCCCCCGTCGTCCGGCGCGCCGGGGAGGCGACGAGAGGAGGACGCGGGGCAAGGGGAGCGAGGGCCAGCCGACGCCCCGGAAGGGGCGCCCCACCCGCTCGGCCAAGGAGGAGCGGGCTCCCAAGCGGTGGGGCGGGGTGGCGCGTGGGGCGGTGCGGCGGCTCGACGAGCCCGTCGAGGGGTCGGCGGCCGCAGCCTGGCGTGCCGCGGCGGAGGCGACCCGCCGGGGCCGGCGGACGCCCGATCGAGCGGCGCGGGGCGAGTGGCAGCCCGAGCGCCTCGAGCAGGTCCCGGAGGGGACCACGGCAGGTCCGGCGGGCGCGACCGACCGGCCGAGGGTGGGCGCCCGACGGGGCGGCCGGCGGAAGGTGCTGTCCGAGCAGGTCGGGGAGGAGCTTCGGCGGACCGCCGGGTCCCAGGTCCCGAGGCTCGAGCAGCGGCTGGCCCACGCGGCGAGGGCCTTCGACGCCGAGCGCTACCGGGACGCGGCTCGCGACCTGCGAGCGCTGGCGGCGGAGGCGCCGGGGGCACCCGCGGTGCGGGAGCTCTACGGGCTCAGCCTCTACCGGCTCGGTCGCTGGCGCGCGGCGGCCAAGGAGCTGGAGGCGTTCCGTGAGCTGACGGGGTCGGTCGACCAGCATCCGGTGCTGGCCGACAGTTACCGCGCGCTGGGGCGTCACCGGAAGGTGGCGACGCTCTGGGAGGAGCTGCGGGAGGCATCCCCGAGCGCGGCGCTGGTGGCCGAGGGCCGCATCGTCGCCGCCGGGAGCTTGGCCGACCGGGGCGACCTCGGGGGCGCCATCAGGCTGCTCGAGCGGGGCCGGCTCGAGGCCAAGCGTCCCAAGCTCCACCACCTGCGCCTCTGGTACGCGCTGGGCGACCTGGCCGAACGGGCGGGCGACGTGCCGCGGGCCCGCGAGCTGTTCACCCGGGTGGCGGCTGCCGACCGCGACTTCGCCGACGTGGCCGAGCGCCTCGACGGGCTCGGGTAATACCCGGGCCGTTCCTGTCGGTACCCCCCGGTAGGGTCGCCGACGACGGCCGCTACGACTCCACGGGCCGCCCCCCTTCCCCCGACAACCGGTTGTGCAGGCAGAAGGGGGAATGAGATGAACGTGGTGGCGCTGGTTGGCCGGCTGGCCCGGCCGGCCGAGGAGCGGGTGCTCCCCTCGGGCGACCGGCTGGTCGCCTACGAGGTGACGGTGCTGCGCGAGGGCGAGCGGGCCGAGACGGTGCCCGTGGTGTGGTTCGAGGCGCCGGCGTCGGCGGTCGCCCACGAGGTCGACGACGAGCTCGTCGTGGTCGGCCGGGTGCGGCGGCGGTTCTTCCGGCCTGCGGGCGGCACCACGCAGAGCCGAACAGAGGTGGTGGCCGACACCGTGCTGCCGGCGCGGCACCGCAAGCGGGCGCGGGCGGCGCTGGAGGCGCTCGGGGAGGAGGTGCTGGAAGCGGCCGAGACGGGCGGCTAGGCGAACGGCCCACGGCGGCCGGCCTGCCGGGACTGGCTCAGGGGGCGGCGGCCTCGTACACGTCGATGAAGCGCCGGTAGTTGTCGGCGATCAGTCGGGCTGCCGCGCCGCGGTCCTGTGACGTGTCGAGCCAGCCCTTCACGGCGTCCCAGAAGATGGAGCGGCCGATGGCGAAGCCGACGTAGCCGGGCACGCCGGCGCCGGCGCGGAGCCAGCTGTCGACCTGGGCCGAGTCGGCCCCCCGGCCGAGCACGACGCAGCTGACGCCGTCGCGGCCGCCGGCGCGCGCGTCGGCGGCGATGCGCTCGCAGTCGGCCGGGCTGTCGACGCCCTCGATCTTCCAGACGTCGGGCTCGACGCCCGCCTCCTGGAGGGCGTGGATGGCGCCCACCATCAGGCCGGGCCGCAGCTCGGCTTCGTAGCGCTGCTCGCTGTCGCCGACCGAGGAGAGCTGGGCGGGCGTGGCCGCCACGAGCAGCTCGAACAGGAACTTCCGATCGCGCGCGTGCAGCCACGCGGAGAGCTCGCGGAGACGTCCGGCTTGGCGGCGGTTGAGCTCGGGGTCGCCCTCCGGGTTGTAGCGCACGAGGACCTTGGTGAACGTGGGGTCGAACGCCTCGATGTGGGCGCCGAAGTCGCTGCCGTACTCGAAGTCGAACTCGTCGAGACCGCTCTTCTCGACCGGCATCGCGAGGATGAGCCCGTCGGCCTTCGCCTTGCGGGCGACGGTCTCCCCGAACTGCTCGTCTACGAGCACGCCGGCGGCGTCATGCGGCGCGCCGTCAGAGAGGGCAAGCTGGAATCCCTCGAAGATCAGCGACTTCGCATCCGCGATGGTACGAGCCTCCTCGGCGTTCGGCTCGCCACTGATGCCGAACATCTTCTTCTGGAACGAGCCGCGGTGGTCGAAGGCGAGGATGAAGAGGCGGCGGTCGTACCCGAGGGGCATTGGTCCTCCTTTCCCCTTGGTCGCGCGCTCCGTGGTCGTGCGCGTTGCCCGCAGCCTACGCGCGACCATCGCCGGACCGGCAGTTACGATGGAGCAGACACCGCACCAGAGCACGAGAGGAACCCGTGTCGGAAACAAAGATCCCCGAGCATTCCCTCCGCGAGCTCGACCGCGTCGTCATCCGCTTCGCCGGAGACTCAGGCGACGGGATGCAGCTCACGGGTGACCGCTTCACGAGCGCGAGCGCCATCTTCGGCAACGACCTGTCGACGCTGCCTGACTTTCCGGCTGAGATCCGCGCACCGGCGGGCACGCTGGCCGGTGTCTCTGCGTTCCAGATCCACATCTCCGACCACGACATCCTGACGCCGGGAGACTCGCCCAATGTGCTCGTGGCGATGAACCCGGCTGCGCTGAAGGCCAATGTCGCCGACCTGCCGCCGGGCGGGACGTTGATCGTCAACATCGACGCCTTCGAGGAGCGCAACCTGGCCAAGGCGGGCTACGGCGCCAACCCGCTCGAGGACGGCAGCCTCGCCGGTTACACGGTCTACGAAGTGCCGATGACCAGCCTCACGCTCGGCGCGGCCAAGGAGACGGGCGCCAAGCCGCGCGACGCGGAGCGCTCGAAGAACTTCTTCGCCCTCGGGCTCGTGTCGTGGATGTACACGCGTCCCACCGAGTCGACGCTCGAGTGGATCGAGACTCGGTTCGCGTCGAATCCCGTCGTGATGCAGGCGAACACCCTGGCCTTCAAGGCCGGGTACAACTTCGGCGAGACCGCGGAGCTGTTCGACTCCGCCTACGAGGTGAAGCCGGCGACCCTGCTGCCCGGCACGTACACCAACGTCACCGGCAACACCGCGGTCGCGTGGGGGATCGTGGCCGCCGGCCAGCTGGCGCGGCTGCCGATCTTTCTCGCGTCCTACCCGATCACGCCCGCGTCCGACGTGCTGCACGAGCTCTCGAAGCACAAGAACTTCGGCATCCGCACAATGCAGTCCGAGGACGAGATCGCCGCGCTGTCGGCCGTGATCGGCGCTGCGTTCGGCGGCCACCTCGGGTTCACCACGACGAGCGGCCCGGGCGTCGACCTGAAGGCCGAGGCCCTCGGCCTGGCCGTCAACCTCGAGCTACCGCTGGTGCTCATCGACATCCAGCGGGGCGGGCCGTCCACCGGGTTGCCCACAAAGACCGAGCAGACCGATCTCCTCCAGGCCATGTACGGGCGCCACGGCGAGGCTCCCCTGCCGATCGTCGCCGCCATGACCCCGGCGCAGTGCTTCTACGCCGTGATCGAGGCCGCTCGTATCGCGCTGAAGTACCGCACGCCGGTGATCCTGTTGTCGGAGACCTACCTCGCCAACAGCACGAAGCCGTAGCGGTTGCCCGACGTCGACAGCCTTCCCGACATCAGCGTGCCGTTCGCCACCGAGCTGAACCACGACGGCGAGTTCTGGCCGTATCTGCGCGACCCCGAGACGCTCGCCCGGCCATGGGCGGTGCCGGGTACGCCGGGCCTCCAGCACCGCGTTGGCGGCCTCGAGAAGGAGGACGGCACGGGCAATGTGTCCTACGACCCGGCCAACCACGAGAAGATGACGCACGTGCGGGCCGCCAAGATTGCGGGCATTGCACGCGACATCCCGCCGGTCGAGGTCGACCACGAGGACGGCGCCGACGTGCTCGTCCTCGGGTGGGGCTCGACGTACGGCGCGATCGGCGCCGCGGTGCGACGGGTGCGAGCGCGGGGCAAGAAGGTCGCGCAGGCCCACCTCGTGCACCTCAACCCGTTCCCGCCCAACCTCGGCGAGGTGCTGGGCCGCTACCGGCGCGTGCTCGTGCCCGAGCTCAACCTCGGCCAGCTCGCCCGCCTCGTGCGGGCCGAGTATCTCGTCGACGCCAAGACCCTGTCGAAGGTGCAGGCGCAGCCGTTCAAGGCCGCCGAGATCGAACACGCCATTCTGGAGCTGATCGACGAATGACAGACACCGTCCCGCCGCAGACGACCAAGAAGGACTGGTCCAGCGACCAGGAGGTGCGCTGGTGCCCCGGCTGCGGCGACTACTCCATCCTCACCGCGGTGCAGATGCTGATGCCCGACCTCGGCGTCGACCGCGAGAACACCGTGTTCATCTCGGGCATCGGCTGCGCCGCCCGGTTCCCCTACTACATGAACACCTACGGCGTGCACGGCATCCACGGCCGCGCGCCCGCGATCGCCAGCGGGCTGGCCATCAGCCGGCCCGAGCTCGACGTGTGGGTGGTCACCGGCGACGGCGACGCGTTGTCGATCGGCGGCAACCATCTCATCCACGCGCTTCGTCGCAACGTCAACCTCACGATCCTGCTGTTCAACAACCAGATCTACGGGTTGACGAAGGGCCAGTACTCACCGACGAGCGAGTTCGGCAAGGTCACCAAGTCGACGCCGTTCGGGTCGGTCGACTTCCCGTTCAATCCCGTGAGCCTCGCCCTCGGGGCCGAGGCGACCTTCGTTGCTCGCACCCACGACATGGACCGCAAGCACATGATGGAGACGTTCCGGCGGGCGCACGACCACCACGGCGGCGCGTTCGTCGAGATCTACCAGAACTGCAACGTCTTCAACGACGGCGCCTTCGAGGCGATCACGTCGAAGGAGGCGCGGCCCTCGATGCTCATCCCGCTCGAGCACGGCAAGCCGATTCGGTTCGGGCCCGACCTCGAGCAGGGCGTGATGCTCGACGGGCAGGGTCACGCCGCGATCGTCGACGTCGCCGAGGTGGGTGACGACCGGATACTCGTACACGACGAACGGCGCGACGACCCGGGGCTGGCGTTCGTGTTGTCGCGGCTGGCGCGCGGTCCCCTGGAGCCGACGCCGATCGGTGTGTTCCGCGCCGTCGACAAGCCGACGTACGGCGACGAGATGACCCGCCAGCTCGTTGAGGCACAGGAGCGGCAGGGCCCGGGCGACTTGGCCGCGCTGCTCCGCTCCGGCGCCACCTGGGACGTCTGATTTTCGAGAGGGGGCAGGCCCCCTCTCGAGCTCTCCCTTCGTCGCTAGGCTCCGGCGATCTTGGAACGGATCATTCGTACGCGACGTTGGTTGGCGGTGCCCGCGCTCTCGTTGGGGCTCGTCGCTCTGTTCGCGGCGCCGGCGGCGGCCGCGAGCGTGCAGGTCACCGGCGGCTCGTGGTACGCGCTCGAAGCAGCGAGCGCGCCGTCGAGCTCACCGGTGCCGGTGTCGGTGCCCGCCCTCCCGACGCCCGACGTGCCCGACGGTGACTTCCCCGTCGCGGTCAGGGCGGGCCAGGCGGATCGCGAGACCTTCCTGCATCTCGACACCAGTGTCATCCCGCACGGTGCGACCGTGCCGAAGCTCGTCCTGCTTCTGACCGAGGACGCCAACGGGGGCAACGCCAACGCCGACAGTGCCCGCATCGAGGCCCTCGCCGTGAAGAGCTACTTCGCCGACGGCTCGAAGGGCGCGTCGTTCGGTTCCCGGCCCGACGTCGACACGTCGGCGGCGAGCGCGCCGGGCGTGCGGGGCACCGGGGGCGCGTGGACGTTCGACATCACACCGATCGTCCAGAAATGGGCCGACGGCACCCTCGCCAACAACGGCATCGGGCTCGTCCCGAGCTCGCCGACGCCGGCCGACACCTGGGAGGTGGTGTGGATCGGCACCGGTGCGCAGGGACCCCGCACCGAGGGCACGGTGCAGGTGCCGGCTCCGGCCCCGCCTCCGGCGAGCGGGTCGTCGGCGGCCCCGACGCCCGCCCCGGCAGCCACGGTCGAGCTCACCCCCGCGCCTCCGCTGACCCCGGCGCCGGCGGTCGCATCGCCACCCGCGACGGCGCTGCCGCAGATCGAGACGCCGCCGGTGCACCCGATCCAGACGATCGCCGCCGCGGGCCGGTCGCGCCACGGCATCGCCGGCGCACTGTGGTTTGCGCTTCTGCTGGTGCTGGGGTTCGTGCTCGCGTCGATGGTGGCGCTCGGCGAGGCCGGCGAGCCCGTGCTCGAACGACGTGGAAGTGTTCTGCGGGCGCTCGAGCGACGCGGCCAGGGCCCGCCCGTGGAAGCGGGCCGGAGACAGGGCGTGTCATGACAATGGAGGAGCCACCGGGATGAGACATCGGACTCGGATCGCGGCCGTGGGCCTCCTGCTGTGCGCCCTCGTTGCCGCAGCGTGCGGGCAGAAGAAGGGGGTCCATCTGGCGGCGGGCGGGGGTGGCGGCGCGTCGGCCGGCGCGAGCGTGGGCGGCACCACCGGTGCTGCGGCCGCGGGCGGGTTATCCGCGGCGGCCGCCGCCGGCACCACCGGGACCGCGGGCGGGTCATCCGCCGCGGCCGGGACGCCATCGGCGAGCGCCGGCGGCTCGGGCACGCCCTCGGCCGCCGGCACGACGGGCGCCACCACCGGCGCCAAGGCGCCGACCACGGGCGCCACGAGCGGTCCTGTCGATCGCACCGGCGTGACCGACTCGGAGATCCGGATCGGGATCCACGCGCCGGTCACCGGTGCCGCGCCGTTCCCGGTCACCGCCTTCAGTGAGGGCGCGCAGCTCTACTTCAAGTACATCAACGACCACGGCGGCGTGAACGGGCGCAAGGTGACGGTCTTCTTCGAGGACGACCAGTACAACCCCGGAACCGCGGTGCAGGTGTGCAAGAAGATGGTCGAGCAGGACCACGTGTTCATGCTCGTGGGCGGCGGTGGCACCGACCAGATCGTCGCCTGCGCGCAGTACGCGGCGAGCGTCGGCGTGCCCTACCTCGCCGAGGGCGTCGCCGAGGCGCCGCTCAAGTCGGTGACCTCGTACTTCGCGCTGAGCATGTCGTATCCGCAGCAGGCCACCCTGCTGGCCCAGTACATCAAGAACGTGCTCAAGAAGACCAAGGTGGCGATGATTCGGGCCGACACCGCCAACTTCGAGGACGCCCACACCGCGTTCGCCGCCGCGGCCAAAGCGGCGGGGCTCCAATGCTCCTGCGACTTCAAGCTCCCGAAGGACGCCGGCCAGCCGGAGGCGCAGACCGCGGCGGGACAGCTGAAGTCGAGCGGCGCCGAGGTGGTGTACCCACTGATGTCGCCGGTGGTGTGGCTCAACCTCGTGGCGGCCGCCCACGGGCAGCTGTACGACCCGCGCTGGGCGGGCGTCGGTATCACGCTGGGCCTCAACGACGCGGCCAACGTCGCGTGCGGCTCGATCCCGAACGGTGCGAGCTTCTTCTCGCCGTTCCCGGGCATCGACAAGATCGACGCGATCGACCCCGCCTACCAGAAGGCCTACCAGCAGTACTACGGCAAGTCGGGCGGCGACATCGGCATCGCCCTGTGGGGGGCAGAGAAGCTGCTCGCCGCCATGCTGGCAGCGCCTGGGAAGGACGTGAGCCGCCAGGCCTTCGTCGCGGCCGTCAACGGCAAGAGCTTCCACACGGGCGTCTATCCCGACGTCAACTACTCGAAGTCGCGCTTCGGCGGCACCGCGGTGCACGTGTTGAAGGCCGACTGCAGCAAACGCCAGTACACCACCGAGTTCCTCTTCAAGAGCGGCTTCTGAGCTGAACGTGCCCGGGTTCGTCGTCGCCCAGCCGCTCGTCTTCGGTCTCGCCAACGGGGCCGCCTTCGGCCTGGTCGCGATCGGGCTCGTGCTCATCTACAAGAGCAGCCGCGTGTTCAACTTCGCCGCCGGCGAGTTCGTCACCCTGGGGGCCTTCGGCACCTACGTGGGCAGCTCGGTGGTCAAGCTGCCCTACCCGCTGGCGATGGTGGTCGGCGTGCTGTTCGGCACGGCGGCCGGGCTCGCCACCGAGCGGCTGGTCGTCCGCCCGCTCAACGACCGGCCCAAGGTCACGGTCCTCGTGGCGACCGCGGCCGTCGCGATCGTGCTGATCCCGTTCGAGCTCATGATCGGCAAGGTCAAGCCATTCCCGGCCCGGCCCGCCATCCACGGCGTCGGCGTGAAGATCCTCGGCGTCTATGTCAGCCCTCAGCAGATGCTGATCATGCTGGCGTTGGCGCTGTCGGCGATCGGGCTCGCGTGGTTCTTCGGCCGCACCGACCTCGGCCTGGCCACGCTGGCGACGAGCCAGGAGCCCACGGCCAGCCGGCTGGTCGGCATCCGGCTCAACCGCATATCGCTGCTGACGTGGGGAACGGCCGGGTTCCTCGGTGGTCTCGCGGGCGTCCTGCTGCCGCCGGTGACGTCGAACTTCACCGCCGGGTTCGGCACCACCAGCGTTCTCATCTCGGCCTTCACCGCCGCGGTGCTCGGCGGGATGACGTCGATACCAGGCGCGTTCGTGGGCGGGATCGTCGTCGGGATCGTTCAGGCGATGGCCCAGTTCAACGTGAACAAGCTGCCGGGCCTCCACGACCTCCCGGGGCCCAACAGCGTGGCCATCCTCGTCGTCCTCGTCGGTGTGCTGCTCGTGCGTCCCACCGGCATCCTCGGGAAGGAGGCCTAGGTGGCGACCACGCTCGAGCGCCCGGTGGAGCCGCCTTCGGCGCGCGCGGGCACCGACCGGGGACAGCGGCCGTCGCCCGCGGGCTGGGCGGCACGCGGCGGCGTGGTCGTGGCGCTGGCCCTGATCTCGCTGCTCTACGTGTTCTCCAACAAGGAGTTCCGCAGTGACGCCCTCGCCGCCGCGGTCGTGCTCGCCATTGGCGCCCTCAGCCTCAACGTGCTGGTCGGCTACGCGGGGCAGATCTCGCTCGGCCACCAGGCGTTCATCGGCGTCGGCGCGTTCACGTCCGCCTACGTGATCAGCCAGTCGAACCAGAGCTTCTACGTCGGACTCGTTGCCGGCGCGATCGTTGGCGGCCTCCAGGCGGTGGTCCTCGGGCTGGTGGCCCTGCGGGTGCGCGGGCTCTACTTCGCCCTGGTCACGCTGGCGTGGGGCTTCGTCGGCGAGAACTCGATCTTCCGCTCGCGCGGCCTCACCGGCGGCGGCGCCGGCCAACCCGCGCCTCGGCCGGGTGGCTTCACGACCGATCGCGCCTACCTGCTCATCTGCGTCATCGCCCTCACCGTCGTGCTGCTCATCGACTGGCGCCTCGTGGCCAGCAAGGCGGGCCGGGCGCTGCAGGCTGTGCGCGAGAGCCCGCAGGTGGCCGCCAACTACGGCGTGAACGTGCGCGCCTACACCCTGTTCGCCTTCGGCGTCTCGGGTGTGTACGCGGGAATCGCCGGCGCGCTGTTCGCATCGCAGCGCACGAACGTGGTGGCGGTCGACTTCACGTTCGCGCTCATCGCGCTGCCGTACCTCATCGTGACCGTGGTGGGCGGTCTCCGGCGGCGCGGCGGCATCGTGCTCTTCGCTCTCGTGTACATCCTCGGCCAGCAGTACCTCCCCGATCTGGCCAAGCACCTTCACAACCGGTTCATCATCGACAACGCCGGGTTCGTCGTGCAGGCGACGAGCGGCGTGCTCGCCATCCTCACGCTGATCTTCCAGCCCGACGGGCTGGGCACCGTCACCGCGCCGATCGGCCGGTGGCTGAAGGGCGAGCCGTTCGTCTTCGGCTCTCGCGGGGGAGCAGGCGCGGAGGGCCTCAGTGTCCGTCCTTGAGACACACGACGTCGCCATCCGGTTCGGTGGCCTGCAGGCGCTGTCGGGCGTCACGCTGGACGTGGGCGAGTTCGAGATCGTCGGCCTCATCGGCCCCAACGGCGCGGGCAAGACGACCGCCTTCAACTGCATCACGGGCTTCTACCGGCCTCAGACCGGTCGGATCGTGTTCAAGGGGGAGGACGTCTCGGAGCTCGGTCCGCACGTGCGCAGCGCGCGGGGGATGGGCCGCACGTTCCAGAACGTCGGGCTGGTGAAGACGGCGAGCGTCCTCGAGAACATGCTCACCGCGCAGCACAGCAACGTGTCCTACGGCGCGGTCGCGGGGATGCTCGGCAGCCCGTCCAGCATCGCCACCGAGCGGGAGCTGCGGGCGCGCGCCGACGCCATCCTCCAGCTGCTGCACCTCGACCACCTGCGCGACCTGCCGGTGCGCGGGCTGTCGTACGGCACGCTGAAGCGGGTCGAGATCGCCACCGCGCTGGCGACGGATCCCGACCTGCTGCTGCTCGACGAGCCCAGCTCGGGCATGGGGCCCGAAGAGGCGCACCAGCTCGGCGACGAGCTGCTCGCGCTGCGCGGCGAGTTCGAGCTGAGCATCCTGATGATCGAGCACCACGTGCCGCTCGTGCTCCGCGCGTGCGACTACGTGTACGTGCTCAACTTCGGCCAGCTGCTCACCGAGGGCCTGCCCCACGACGTGCGCAACCATCCCGAGGTGGTGGCCGCCTACCTCGGCGAGGAGGCCCCGTTAGCCGAGGCCGAAGCCGAGGCCGCGGAGGCGACCCGATGAGTTTCCTCGAAGTGCGCGGGCTGCGGGTCGGCTACGGCGACCTGCCGGTGCTCCAGGGGATCGACTTCGACGTCGAGGGCGGGCAGACCACGGTGCTGCTGGGGCTCAACGGCGCCGGCAAGACCACGACCGTGACGACGATCGCCGGGCTGCTCAAGCCGTCGGCGGGCACGATCACCTTCGACGGCGCGCGCATCGACGGGCTCGACCCCGCGCAGCTCGTCGAGCGGGGGATCGCGCTCGTGCCCGAAGGCCGGCGCACGTTCCCCGCGCTCACGATCGCCCAGAACCTGCGCCTCGGCTCGTGGAGCAAGCGGGCCCGAAGGGCCGAGCTGGCGGAGGCTGCCGAGCGCGTCTTCGACTACTTCCCGCGGCTGGCCGAGCGGCGCACGCAGATGGCCGGGACCCTTTCGGGCGGGGAGCAGCAGATGCTGGCCATCGGCCGCGGCCTGATGAGCCTGCCAAAGCTGCTCCTCATCGACGAAGCCTCGCTCGGGCTGTCGCCGCTGCTGGCCAAGACCGTCTTCAACATCGTGGAGCGCATCAACGACGACGGCGTCACGGTGATCATCGTCGAACAGAACGTCGGCGTCCTTCGCCACGCCGACGCCGCCCTGGTGATGGAGAAGGGCGCGATCGTCTACTCCGGCTCGGGCGACGACCTGCGCAAGGGTGACGAGCTGCGCAAGACCTACCTGGGCGCAGCCAGCTAACGCGAGCGCGCAGGCGCGGCGGCGGGCTCGCAGATGCGGCAGGCCGAGAGGCCGTCTTCCAACGCGCTCTCCACCGTGCCGACCGGCAGGTCCTTGCCCGCGACGAGGTGGCACTCGGGCCGGTGGAACGACGTGCGTCCCATCACGACCTCGTCGGTGGCGGCGCCCCGGCCGTTGCCGGCGGCGGCGATGCTGCCCACCGCGTTGGCCAGCCGCGCGACGGCAGTGTTGAGCTCGCGCAGTTGGCCCTCCAACATGCTGCGGTCGCGCCTGCTGTTCTGCACGACGACCAGAGCGGCACCGGCGATCACCAACGCCAGTCCGAACGCGCCGCCTGAGAGCAGGTAGGGAACCTGGCCCTGGACGAAGTCGACGCCGGCGGCGCCGTTCCACGCGAGGCCGATGACGATGAAGCCGATGCCGATGCAGGCCATCCCCAGCTGTCCGCCGAGCTTCGGCCAGCTCCGTTGCACGGGCGCACAGTAGCGTCAACTCGTGCGCTTGGGTCTCAACCTCGCCTACGCCGGACCGGCACCGGCCGACAACGTCGGGCTCGCGCAGCGGGCCGAGTCGCTCGGCTACTTCTCGGTGTGGACGGCCGAGGCCTACGGCTCGGACGCGATCGTGCCGCTGACCTGGATCGCCGCCCACACCAGTCGGATACACGTCGGCACCGCCATCATGCAGATGCCCGCTCGCACGCCGGCGATGACGGCGATGACGGCGGCCACGCTCGACCAGATGTCGGGGGGGAGGTTCCTGCTGGGCCTCGGGCTCTCCGGGCCGCAAGTGGTCGAGGGCTGGCACGGCCAGCCCTACGGCCGGCCGTTGGAGAAGACCCGCGAGTACGTCGCCATCGTGCGCGACATCCTCCGGCGCGACAAGCCGCTCGAGCACAGCGGCACGCATTACGAGATCCCCTACCGCGGTCCCGACGCGACCGGCCTGGGGAAGCCGCTCAAGATCATCGGTCGTCCCCGCGCCGACATCCCGATCTACCTCGCCGCCATCGGCCCGCGGAACGTCGCGCTGGCGGCCGAGATCGCGGACGGCTGGTTGCCGGTGTTCTTCAGCCCGCGACGTATGGACGTGTATGCCGACAGTCTCGGCGCGCGCGACCTGTCGACCTTCGATGTTGCGCCGTCGGTGCCGGTGATCCTCGGTGAGGACGCAGATGCGTGCCGCAGCATGGTGAAGCCGGCGCTGGCGCTCTACGTCGGCGGCATGGGCGCGCGGGGCCGCAACTTCTACAACGACCTCGCCTGCCGGTTGGGCTACGAGGCGGCCGCGAAAGAGATCCAGGATCTCTACCTCGATGGCAAGAAGGCAGAGGCCACCGCGGCGGTGCCCGACGAGCTGGTCGACGAGGTCGCATTGTGCGGGCCGAAGAGCCGGATCGCCGAGCTGCTCGAGCCGTGGAAGCAGTCGCCGGTGACGACGCTCGTCTGCAACGCGCTCCAGCCCGAGGCGCTCGAGGTGATGGCCGAGCTCGTCTTGTAGCGCGCGCGGGCGCGCGCCGTATGCTCGCCCGCCACACACGCATCGGTCGTCTGGGGGGACTTCATGCGAGCTCGTGTCGCGGTTGTCGGGATCTCACTACTGGCGTTGTTGGGCGTCGTCGGCGTGGGTGCCGGAAGGACGCAGACGACCGATGGGTGCGGCGTCAACGCACCCGTGGCTCACCACGCCGGCGGAGTGATCGTGTCGCCGTCGCCGGCGGGCGGACCGGTGGCCTGCGGCGAGATCACCGGCTTCGGCGGGTCGGAGAGCAGGATCAACGTCACCAACGACGGCACCGCGATCTACGAGCCCGCGGTGGTGACGCCGGGACCGCTCGGGTTCGGCTACGCGTTAGACGCTCCGGGCCCGCGTACGCAGACGAGCGCCAGCCCGGCGGGCCTCGCCGTGAAGGGCGCCGGCGGGACGTGGTTACTCGTGCAGCCGATGGGCGCGGCGTTGGCAACGAACCTGGGGTTCTCCGAGAACGCGGGACAGCACGTCGTGGTGTGCGTCCACTTCTTGCCGTCGTCGGCCGTCCAGAACAGGTGGGCCTCCTCACCCGGCGCCTGCTCGGCCGGGCTGATCCCTGCCTGCGGCGCGGGGTTGGCGTTGAGCGCGTACCAGAAGAAGCTGTCCCGCGTTCTCGGAGAACCCCAGGTTCGTTGCCAACGCCGCGCCCATCGGCGGCGCGCAGCCCCTCGGCTACGCGAACGTTGTCTACTTCTGCGCCAACAGCAGCATCCTGCTGGTCTCACCTGCCGGCGCGCGCGTCTGCTCGAAGTCGCTCGACGGAGGCAGCACATGGACGCAGGCGTCGATCCTCTTCAGCAAGCCCGTGCCGCAGCACAGCGAGTGCGGCTCCACCGGCGAGGACTTCGGGCCGACCGACGGCAACTACCCCCAGCCCGGACCGAGCGGCGCGCTCTACGTCCTGGTCGCGTGCGAGGCCGCCACGTGGCCCGTCTTGCGGGGCATCCCCGCGGGGGACGAGCTCCGCACCGACCCGGCGGGCAACCTCTACAAGACGCGGCAGGTCGAGGGTTCGTTGCTCTTGAGCGTGTCGAAGGACGAGGGCGTGACCTGGACCCCTGAGGCGAATGTTGCCGCGCCGGGCGTGATCGCGATCAACGACTGGTACGTCGCCGTTCGCGACGCGGGCGACGTCGCCGTCTCGTACTTCGGCCAGGTCACCGGCCAGACCACGTGGGACGGCTACCTGACCGAGACCAAGGACGCGCTCGATGCCGATCCGCTCTTCTGGAGCGCGCAGCTCAACGGCAGCCGTCCGCTGATGTTCGACACAGAGCTCCGCGGCACGCCGAGCGTGCTCGTCGACTACATCGGCGCCGACATCGGCCCCGACGGCACGGCGTGGGCGAGCTTCGTGCAGGACTGCGGCACCGACCCGAGCGACCCCGGCTGCACCTCGCAGGACGGTCAGACGCGCGGCTTCGTCGGCCGGGTGGTCTGGCCCGCGCCGTAGTCGCCCGCGGCATGCCGGGTTACGTCGTCATCTCGGGCGCCCCGGGGGCGGGCAAGACGACGCTCGCGAGGCCGTTGGCGCAACGGCTTGCGCTGCCGCTGCTGAGTCACGACGCGATCAAGGAGGCGCTGGGCGACAGCCTCGGTCTGGGCGACGACGGGTGGTCGCGCCGGCTGGGTGAGGCGGCACTCGACGCGTTCTTCGCCGTGGCGGCGACCGTTCCCGACGCCATCCTCGACGGGTGGTGGCGCGACGAAAGGCCGGCGCGCATCGTCGCCCTCGGACGTCCGATCATCGAGGTCTTCTGCCGGTGCGATCCCGACGTACTGCAGGAGCGGGCGAACGACCGGGTCGCGAGCGGCCGGCGCCATCGCATCCATCGCGACTGGATCGGCCGGCTCGGTGAGATCGCGGCCGGCGTGCGGCCCCTCGCCCTTGGCGGTCCCGTCTTCGAGGTCGACACGACCTCCCACGTCGACGTCGAGGCGCTCGCAGCGCGGATCGCCGGAGCGGGCTGAGCGGTGGCGGCGCTGGCGGCGGTGGGCGCTGCCGTCTGTTACGCGGTCGCGGTCGTCCTCCAGCAGCGGGCGGCCGTGGCGGTGCCCGCGGAGCGGTCGCTGCGGCTCGGCCTGCTGAGTGCGCTCGTCAGGCGGCCGTTGTGGCTGGCCGGGGTCGCCGCCGACTTCAGCGGCTACGGCCTCGAGTTCCTCGCCCTCTCGAGGGGCAGTCTCATCCTGGTCGCGCCGCTGCTTATGAGCAGCCTGCTGTTCGCGCTGCCCCTCGGCGCCGCCCTCACGGGTGAGCGGCTGCGAAGGT
>VAXF01000048.1:16157-31971 GCA_005888395.1 Actinomycetota bacterium
CCTCGTCGAGGCCTCGCCGCGCCGGGGCCGGGCGGAGACGTCAGGTCTGGCGTGGGCGCTGCTGCTCGGGAGCGCGACGGCCGTGATCGCGCTGCTCCTGGCCGCCGCCCGCGGACCGCAGGCTCCGCGGCGGGCGCGTTTCCTCGCCGCCGCCGCCGGCGTCGACTACGCGCTGACGGCGGCCCTGACCAAGGCGACCTCGCACCTGCTGGGTCACGGCATCGCCCACACCGCAACCCGGTGGGAGCCGTACGGGTTGGCCGTGGTCGGGGTCTCGGGCGTCCTTCTCTCGCAGAGCGCGCTGCAGGCGGGTGCGCTGGCAGCGTCGTTGCCGACGCTCACCGCGAGCGACCCGCTCGCCAGCATCGCCGTCGGCGCGCTGGCGTTCGGCGAGAGCCTGCGCGCCCGCGGCGCGGGACTCGTCGTTGCCGTGGGCGCGCTGCTTGCGATGCTCGTGGGCGCGGTCGCGTTGTCGCGCTCACCCCTCATCCAGAGGGTGCGAGCCGCACCGCCGTAACGACCGTCAGTCGAGCATCCGGAACACCAGGCCGGTGCGCGGCTTCGGGTAGAAGAACGAGGTCTTCTCGGGCATCGGACTGTGTCGCCGTGCTGCGTTTGCGATCTGGTCGAGGCTCACCGGGCGCAGCAGCACCCCCGCGTCGCCCTCGCCCGATCGAACCGCAGCGAGGATCCGCCCGACGTCGGGTTCGTAGTCGAGGGTGTGCGGCGGGAGCGTCGCAAGGGCGCGGTCGAGGTGGACGACGTCGAGCTCGTCGGTCTCGTCCGCGGGTGATGGCCGCGGACGGAGGAGCCACGCGCCGCCGGACAGCACCAGGCCGAGGGCCCCGGCGTCGTCGGCGTGCGCCGGCAGCGCCTCCGGCGGCGCCGGCGCGTCGAACACGTCGAACCACGGCGCGAGCGCCGCGAGCACGTCGATGCCGTTCGGAAGCCCACGCACGAGGCGGTGGATGGGACGGACGTCGAGCTGCTCCCCGGTGAGCTCGACGACATAGGCCATGAGGAGGTCGTAAGGGCCGGCGCGGCCACCGTTGGCGCGGCGCTGCTCGTCGCGATACGCGAGCGCGGTCTCGTAACGGTGGTGTCCATCGGCGATCACGACGGGGGCACTCGCAACTGCGGCGGCGATGGCGTCGACGACCCCTGGCTGGGTGATGTGCCAGAGCCGGTGGTGCACGTCATCGTCGTCGGTGCAGCGGGCCACCGGGGGACCCGGAAGCTCGCACAGCGCCGACAGTCCCGAGACCGGCGACAGGCCCCAGATCGGCGAGAGGTTGGCTCGGCAGGCCCGAAGCTGCGCGAGGCGATGGACCGACGGCGTCCCCACGGTGGGGCGCGTCCCTCCGCGTCGCGATGGCCCATGCGGTAGACGTAGAACCCGGGCGCGTCGTCGCGGACGAGCACGCCCTGGTCGAGCCAGTCGCGCACGACGCAACCGGGCGGCGTCAGGTCCCGGGCCTGCGCTCCAACCGGCACTCGCTCGACGCGCGCCGCGTTGTAGGGACTGCGGGCTTCGAGCGTGGCGCGCATGGCGTCGTCGATGACGTCGTAGGGAGGTGCGACGACGTCGGCGAGCTCCACGCGCTCAGGGTCGTAGCGGACGCCGGCGAACGGCTCGAACCGGGTCACCGACCCTGACTACCACAGGCTGGTAGGACTTCTGCGATGGCGTGGGTACTCGACCTCGACGGCGTGGTCTGGCTCGGCGACGAGGTCATCGAGGGGTCGCCCGGGGCGGTCGACCGGCTCCGGGTCGCGGGTGAGCCGCTGCTGTTCATCACCAACAACTCCTCGCTGACCGTGGGCCAGTACACGGCCAAGCTCGAACGCATGGGTATCGCCGTCGAGCAGGACGAGCTGGTGACGTCCGCCGAGGCCGCCGCCTCGCTGCTGGCGCCCGGGAGCACCGCGTTGGTGTGTGCCGGGCCGGGCGTGAACGAGGCGCTGGAGCGGCGCGGAGTGCACAGCGTGCGCGCGGGCGCGGCCGATGTCGTCGTCGTCGGGTGGCACGGTGACTTCGACTTCGAGCGGCTCACAATCGCGGCGCGCGCCGTGATGGGCGGCGCCCGGCTGGTCGGCACCAACGACGACCCCACCTACCCCTCACCCGACGGTCCGCTCCCGGGCTGCGGCGCGATTCTGGCCGCGGTGGCCACGGCCGCCGGCGTGCGGCCAGAGGTGGCCGGGAAGCCCTACGACGCCATGGTCGAGCTCGTGCGCCACCGGGTGGGAGGCGACGGAGGAGTGATGGCCGGCGACCGGCCCTCCACCGACGGGCTCCTCGCCCGGCGGCTGGGCCTGCGTTTCGGCCTCGTGCTGAGCGGGGTGACGACCGAGGCCGACCTCCCCGTCGACCCCGCGCCGGACGTCGTTGCGCCGAACCTCGCGAGCCTCGTCGAGCGCGAGTTGGGATCTCAGTAGCCTGCGATCACCGGCGAACCGCGGAGCCGGTTGCGGAAGAGCAGGGCGACGAGCGCGCCGAACAGGAAGCCACCGACGTGCGCGACCCATGCGATGCCCTGTGTCGGCGCGACGAAGAACTGGGAGACGAACCAGAACAGCAGCAGCCATTTGGCGCTGATGTCGCGTATGAGGATGAGGAAGAAGATGAACACCGTGCGGATCGGCGCGTTGGGGAACAGCACGAGGTAGGCGCCCATCACCGCGGCGATGGCACCCGAGGCGCCCACGACGGGCACGGTGCTGTGGGGCTGGCTGGCGATGTGCGCGGCCGCGGCGACGAGCCCGCCCGCGAAGTAGAAGAGGAGGTACAGGAACGGCCCCATCCGGTCCTCGATGTTGTTGCCGAAGATCCAGAGGAAGAGCATGTTGCCGCCGATGTGCAGCAGGCTCCCGTGCAGGAACATCGAGTAGAGGATCGCCAGGTACACGGCCTTGTGGGGGAACGGCGCCGGGCTGTCGGGGTGCCCCTCCTCGCACCCCTCGTGGTCCCCGCGCAGGCTCCGCACGATCTCGCTCTGGGTCAGCGGGCGGTCGTTGACCACCTCACAGGGAATGGCGGCGTGCTCGTAGGTGAAGCGCGCCTCCTGCACGCCCCCTCCCCGGTTCGTCACCGCGTGCGGCTGGATGAAGAAGTAGATGGCCACGTTGACGATGATGAGGAGGACGGTGACGACGGCGGGCCGCGACGTCGGGTTCTGGTCCCTGAGGGGGATCACCGGCCGATGGTAACTATTGCAAGCGGCGACGCGGGGCCACTACCGTCTGCCGCCATGGCGCAGAGAGCCGACGTGTGGAAGAAGTACCTCGACGCTGGCGTCGCCTTCACTGAGATGACGCGGTCCCGGGCCGAGAAGGTCGTGCGGGAGCTGGTGCGGGAGGGCGAGGTGCAGCGCGAGCGGGCCCAGGAGCTGGCCGAGGAGCTCGTCGCCCGCACGCGGCGCAACGCCGAGGAGTTGCGCAAGCTCGTCCGCAAGGAGATCCGCGACCAGCTGGCGGCACTGGGGATTTCCACGCGCCCTCGTGGCGGGCGCGCGACGACGGCAACGACGAAGGCCCCGGCGGCCAAGGGCACCGCCGCCAAGAAGGCCGGCACGGCGAAGAAGGCCCCCGCCAAGAAGGCCGCGGCGAAGAAGGCTGGCCCCGCGAGCGGGGCATAGCTGACCGCACGTCGCCGGCTCGACACGGAGCTCGTGCGCCGGGGGTTGGCGCCGAGCAGGGAGCAGGCACAGGCGGTCATCGCCGCCGGCCGGGTCACCGTCGGCGGCGCGCCCGCGCCGAAGGCGTCCCGTCTCGTTGCGGCCGGTGAGGCGGTCGAGGTGCTCGGCGACCCGCCCCGGTTCGTGGGCCGAGGCGGCGAGAAGCTCGACGCCGCGCTCGACCGATTCGCCGTCGACGTCAGAGGCCGGCGCGCCGTCGACGCCGGTGCGTCCACCGGTGGCTTCACCGACGGTCTCCTGCAGCGCGGCGCGCGCCACGTCGTGGCCGTCGACGTCGGCCACGGCCAGTTTGACGCGCGTCTGCGGAAGGACGCGCGGGTGACGGTGATGGAGCGGACCAACGTGCGCAGCCTGGGGGCCACCGAGGCGGGCGGGGAAGCCGACCTGGTGTGTGCCGACCTGTCGTTCATCTCCTTGCGCACGGTGGCCGGCGCGCTGATCGGGCTGGTTGCGCCGGGTGGCGACCTGATCGTGCTCGTGAAGCCGCAGTTCGAGGCGGGAAGAGTGGAGGCCTCCCGGGGCGGAGGCGTCATCCGTGACCCGGCTGTGTGGCGACGGGTCCTCGAAGAGGTGCGCGACGCCTTCCTCGACAAAGATGCCGCCATGCTCGACGTGATGGTCTCGCCTCTCGAGGGCGCCCACGGCAACGTCGAGTTCCTCGCCCACCTGCGGCGTGGAGCGGGCAGCTCGGCCGGCGTGCCCGACCTCGCCGGGATCGTGGCCGAGGCCTCCGCGCGTCAGGGGCGCTGATCGGATGACTGCTGTGGGCCTCGTCGTGCACCACGAACGGCCGCGAGCCGTCGCCCTCGCGCGTGAGGCGGTCGACTGGTTGACGGCGCACGGTCACGAGGCGCGGGTGCCGGCGGACGACATCGAGGTCGTCGAGGCCGCCGGCCTGGGGTGCACGACCGCCGAGGAGTTCGGCAAGGGCCTCGATCTGGTCGTCAGCCTGGGCGGCGACGGCACCATGTTGCGGACGGTCGACCTCGTGGCCCGCCATGACATACCGGTGCTCGGTGTGAACGTCGGCCAGCTCGGGTACCTCACCGTGCTCGAACCTGGCGGGCTCGTGGCCGGCCTCGGCAAGTTCTTCGCCGGCGACCACGGCATCGAGGAGCGCATGACCCTGCACGTGTCGGTCGAGACGGAGGCCGGGCGCGTCGACGTGGTCGATCACGACTGCCTGAACGAGGCCGTGCTCGAGAAGACGGCGCCCGGTCGCACGGTGCGGCTCGCCGTCGACGTCAATGGCCGGTTCTTCACCAGCTACGCGGCCGACGGCCTGATCGTGGCGACGCCGACGGGGTCGACCGCGTACTCGCTTTCCGCTCGCGGGCCGATCGTGTCCCCGCGCCACCGGGCACTTCTCGTGACGCCGGTCGCTCCGCACATGCTGTTCGACCGCACGTTGGTGCTCGACGCCACTGAGTCGGTGCGGGTGGAGGTCGTCGACACGCGCGCCGCGACGCTGTCAGTCGACGGTCGTGACGTCGGGGTCCTCTCTGGGGGGGACGCGATCGTGTGCACCGCCGGCGCCCACGCGGCGCGGCTGGTGACATTCGGGGATCGTGACTTCCACGACATCCTCAAAGCCAAGTTCGGGCTGGCCGACCGCTGATGGCGCAGCTGGCCGAGGACAACCCGGCGGTCATCGGGCTGGCGCGCGTCGACCGCCGCACGAAGCACCTGCTCCTGCGCATCCAACCGGGCGAGATCGCGATCATCGACCACGCCGACCTCGACCGGGTTGCGGCCGAGGGTCTGATCGAGGCCGGCGTGGCGGCGGTGGTCAACGCCTCCCGGTCGGTCACAGGCCGGTATCCCAACGTGGGCCCGCTCCTGATCGCGGCCGCCGGCATCCCGCTCGTCGACGACGTCGGCCCGGACGTGCTCGACGAGGTCGGCGAGGGTCAGCTGCTGCGGGTCGAGGGCGACGAGGTCCTCGCCGGCGGTCGCTGCCTCGCCAAGGGCGTGCGTCAGAGCCTGCGCTCGCTCGAGGAGGACGTGGAAGCGGCGAAGCTGGCCATGGGCGACGAGCTCGAGCGCTTCGCCACCAACACGCTCGCCTACCTGCGCGAAGAGCAGCACCTGCTCACCGATTCGCCAGACCTGCCGGAGCTGCGCACGCGGATCAAGGGCCGTCACGTGCTCGTCGTGGTGCGCGGGCTCGACTACCGCGAGGATCTGGCCGCGCTGCGCTCGTACACGCGCGAGATGCGTCCCGTGCTGGTCGCGGTCGACGGCGGTGCCGACGCGCTTCTCGAGGCCGGTCACCGCCCCGACCTCATCATCGGCGACTTCGACTCGATCTCGAACGAGGCGCTCTCGTCGGGCGCCGAGCTCGTCGTCCACGCCTACCCGGGTGGACGCGCCCCCGGCGCCGAGCGCCTCGATGGCCTGGGCCTCCCGTACGTCGTGTTCGAGGCCGCGGGCACGAGCGAGGACATCGCGCTGCTGCTCGCGTTCGAGAAGGGCGCCGAGCTCATCGTCGCCGTCGGAACCCACGCATCGATGGTGGAGTTCCTCGACAAAGGGCGTGATGGCATGGCATCCACGTTTCTCGTGCGCCTGAAGGTGGGGCCCATCCTCGTGGACGCCAAGGGCGTGAACCGGCTCTACCAGAGCCGGGTGCACAAGCGCGACCTCGTGTTCCTGTTCGCTTCAGCCCTCGTGACCATGCTGGTCCTCACGGCCGTGGCCCAGCCGCTGCGCGACTTCTTCCACGGCATCTGGTTGCTGTTCACCGGGTAACCCGTGGTCAACCTCCGCTATCACATCGTCTCCCTCGTGGCCGTCTTCCTCGCGCTCGGGGTCGGCATCCTCATGGGCGCGACCGTCGTCGACCGCGGAATCGTGCGACTGCAGGATCGCAACCTGCACACGCTCGAGAGCCGGCTCGCCGACCGGCGGCGCGCGACCGACGCGCTGAGCCGGCAGCTGAACCGGTGGAACGCGTTCGCCGACCAGAGCAAGGGCCAGCTGCTGATCGGGCGGCTCCGCGGTGTCCCGATCCTCGTCGTGGGTGTCGAGGGTGTGGATCGGAAGCCCGTCGACGACTTCCGCCGCCAGCTCGTCGGCGCGGGCGCGGTCGACGAGGGAGTGGCGTGGCTCACGCCGCGGCTGAACCTCACCGACGGCCGCGACGCGAGCGCGCTGGGGAGCGCGGTCGGGAGCCCGGCGACCACACCGGACACGTTGCGCCGCGACGCCATGACGGCGCTCGCCGCGTTCCTCACCGGCAAGGTCGGCCAGGGCGGCCCCGGCTCGTCGCCCACACCGCTGCTGGTGGCGCTGCGCGACGCGGGTTTCGTCGACTACGAGGACCCCACGACGCAGCCGCCGGGCCTCGACCACGTACCGCTGCCAGGCACGAGGCTCGTGCTCGTGTCCGGCGCCGGCGCCAAGGTCGTCGACAGCGCCCTCGCCGTGCCCTTGGCGCGCGACCTCGCCAGCACAGGCATCGCGTCGGTGGTGGCGGTGGAGTCGGGGAGCGATGCGGCCGGCAGGCGGGCGGTGTTCGTCGGCCCACTTCGGCGCGACGGCGCGACCGCCGGTGTCATATCCACCGTCGACGATCTCGAGACCTACTACGGCCAGTTGGCGGCCCTGCTCGCCGTGGAGGACCTCGCTTCGAACACCGTCGGCAACTTCGGGGTCGGCCCGGGCGCCGACCGGCTCCTGCCGGCGCCCAACTCGTGATGAGCGACTCCGCCGTGGCCGAAGAGGGCTTGCTCCGGACGACGGCACCGATCACGGCGTGGAACCTCGTGTCGCGCGTCACCGGCTTCGTACGCGTCATCGCCATCGGCGCCGCGCTCGGCACGACCTTCCTCGGCAACACCTACCAGAGCTCGAACCTCGTCTCCAACATCCTCTTCGAGCTGCTGGCCGCCGGGCTGCTCTCGTCGGTGCTCGTGCCCACGTTCGTCGCGCGCGTGGCCAAGGGGGAGCGCGAGGAGGCCGAGCACCTGGCCGGCGCGCTGCTGGGCGTCCTCCTCGCGGGCCTGGGTGTGGTGGTGCTGGCCGGCGCCGTCGCCGGGCCGTGGCTCATGCGGGCGCTCACGGTCGCGGTGCCGAGCCACGGCGTGCGCCATGCCGAAGTCCGGCTGGGCTCGTTCTTCCTCTGGTTCTTCCTGCCGCAGGTGCTGCTGTACGCGGCGGGCGCGGTGGCCACCGGCCTGCTCTACGCCGACCGGCGCTTCGTTGCCGCATCGGCGGCGCCGGTGGCCAACAACATCGTCGTCGTGGCGACGATGGGCGTGTTCTGGGCAATGCGCTCGGGCGCACGGCCCGGGCTCGGCCTGCCGCTGTCCCAGCAACTGGTGCTCGCTCTCGGGACGACCGCCGGCGTGGTCACGATGACGGCCGTACCCATGGTGGCGGCATGGCGCGCCGGGCTCCGCCTGCGGCCGCGGTGGGACCCCGGCCACGCCGGGCTGCGTGAGCTCGGACGGCGGGGGCTGTGGGCGGCCGCGTACCTCGGACTGACGCAGCTCCTCATCGCGACCACGCTGATCCTCGCCAACCGGGTCGAGGGCGGTGTGGTCGCGTACCAGATCGCGTTCACGTTCTTCCTGCTCCCGCACGCGCTCATCGCGCACCCGATCTACACGGCGCTCTACCCGCAGCTGAGCGAGGACGCGGAGGGCGGCCGGTGGGACGACTTCGCCCGCAGGCTCGGCCACGGCATCCGGCTGTCCGCGTTGTTCCTGCTGCCAGCGGCCGCGCTGCTGGCGGCTGTGGCCCGCCCGGTGCTTCGCGTGGTCGCGATCGGCGCCCTCGCGGCCGGCGGGCGCAGCCTGGTGGCGCCGACGCTCGCCGCGTACGCCGTCGGTCTGATCGGCTATTCGGGATTCCAGCTCCTGACGCGCGCGTCCTACGCGACCGGCGACACGCGCAGCCCGACGTTGGTGAACCTGGTCGTGTCGGTGGGCGGCGCCGGCCTGATGATCGTGTGGTCGGGCCACGCCGGCGGTGCGCACCGGGTCGTGGTGCTCGGTCTGGCGCACTCGGCGGCGATGCTCGCAGGGGCTGCACTCTTGCTGGTGGTCGTGCGCCGGCGGACCGGCACCTCGCTGCATTCCGGTGCGGCGCTGGTCAAGAGCGCGGTGTGCGCGGTCGCGGCGGGCGTCGTCGCGCAACGGCTCGTGCTCGCGTTCCACGGCGCCGGGCGTGGTGACGCGTCGCTGGCCATCGCGGCAGCCGGGTTGGCCGGAACCGCGGTCTACTTCGGCGGCCAGCGGCTGCTCGGAGGCCGGCCTTGATCGTCGTTGCGGTGGTGCCGGCGCGGAACCGGGAGGACACGGTCGGGTCCACCGCGTCCGCGCTGCTCTCGCTGGCGGTGGTCGATCGCGTCGTCGTCGTCGACGATGGGTCGCGCGACGACACCACCGGTGTCGCGCGCCAGGCGGGAGCGGACGTGCTGCGCCTGCCGGCGAACGTCGGCAAGGGCGGGGCGGTCGCCGCGGGTGTGCTGGCCGCGCCCGACGCCGACGTGTACCTGCTGATCGATGCCGACGTCGGGCCTACGGCCGCCGCCGCCGGCGCGCTGGTCGAGCCCGTGGTGGCGGGCGACGCCGACATGACGGTCGCCGTGCTCCCGTCGGCCGGCACGCGCGCCGGGCTCGGGAGCGTCCGCCGGCTCGCCGCCGGCCTCATTCGCCGCGCCTCGGGATTCGCACCGCAGGCGCCGCTGTCGGGTCAGCGCGCTGTTCGCGGTGAGCTCCTGAGGCGGGTCACGCTCGCTGCCGGGTTCGGGCTCGAGACCGGACTCACCATCGATGCCGTGCGCGCCGGCGCGCGCATTCGCGAGATCCCCGTGACCATGGAGCACCAGCCCATCGGGCCCGGCAGGGAGTGGCGGTCGTCCGCGCCGCCTGGCCTCGTATCACGTCGGCCCGCTTCCGGCTGGGCGCGATCGTCGTGGCCGTCGTCGTGCTCGTCGCGGGCGTGGCGTGGTCTGGCACACGTTGGGAGTCGTCGAGCGCGCCGCTGCCGGCCCGCCCGGCCAAGGTGGTCGTGTTCGGCCTGCCCCACCTCGGTTTCGACGACCTCGCCCGCCACCGCGTGCCACAGCTGGAGCGGCTGATCGGCCGGGGAGCGCTGGCGGCCATGAGCGTGCGCACGCTGTCGGGCAAGCCCTCGGCCGCCGAGGGCTACGCGAGCCTCGGCGCGGGCACGCGCGTGAAGGCGGTGCCCGGTACGGCCGGGATGGCCTTCGACGCGGGGGCTCGGGTGCAGGGCGGCACCGCCGGTGCGGCGATGGCGCGCGAGACGGGTCGGCCCGCGCGCGGCGACATCGTCGTCCTCGGCTATCCGTCCACCGTGCGACTGACGGCCGGCAAGCATCTCTCCAGTGAGGCGGGCGCTCTCGGTGACGCGCTGCACGCCGCGGGACGCCGCACCGCGGTGGTCGGCAACGCCGACGACGTCGGCTCACCCGACCCGCGCACGCCGCGCATCTCGCGCCCGACTGCGATCGCCCTCGCCGACCGCAGTGGCACGGTCGACACCGGCGCCGTCGACCGCGCCGACCTCCTCGTGGCCGAACCGACCGCGCCGTTCGGTGTGCGCGCCGACCCCGACCGTGTGCTCGCGGCGACGGCGCTGGCGTTGGCGCGAGCCGACGTCGTGATCGTCGACCCCGGTGATCTCGACCGCGCCTCCGACTTCCGGCGCCTCGCCCTCGACCGCGTCGCCGAAGCGGCACGGGTGCGGGCCCTGCGGCGCACCGACTCGCTCCTCGGGCGGCTCGTGCCCCGGCTGCCGAAGGACACGCTGCTCCTCGTCGTCTCCGTGTCGCCGCCCACGAGCGGCTGGCACCTGACGCCGGCGGTCGCCGTCGGCCCCGGCGTGCCGCACGGCTGGCTCCACTCGCCCTCGACCCGCCGCCTCGGCATCGTCACGATCACCGACCTGGCGCCGACGATCCTCGGCGCCGAGGGCGTCGCCGTGCCCGACGGCATGATCGGGCACGCGCTGCGGGCGCGCGCCGGCACCCCCGACCTGGCGATGCTGCGGCGGGTCGACCGCGACGCCAACTACCGGGAGCGCATCTACTTCCCGATCACCCTCGCCTACATCATCTTCCAGGCCGCCATCTACTTCGCGGCCATGCTCGCCTTCTCGCGCCTCGGCGGCATGCGGCGGGCCGGGCCCTTCTTCCGCGCCATCGTCCTCGCGATCGCGGCCTTCCCGCTCGCCACCTTCATCTTCCGGGCGGTCCCCAACGTGGCCGTCCTCGGCAGCGCCGGCATTCTCGTGCTGTTCGGTATCGACGCGGTCGTGACCGCGCTGGCCATGCGCGCCCGTCGCCACCCGCTGAGCCCGCTCAGCTGGATCCTCGGCGCAACCGCGGGGCTGATCCTGGCCGACGTCGCCACCGGCGCGCGGCTGCAGACGTCGAGCCTCCTCGGTTACTCGCTGCACACCGCCGCTCGGTTCTTCGGCATCGGCAACACCGCGTTCGCTGTGCTCGCGTCGTGCGCCGCCCTGGTCGCGTGCGCTCATGTGCAGTACGCGCCGCGGCGGCGGGAGGCGCTCTGGGCCGCAGCTGCCTTCCTCGCCCTCGTGATCGTGATCGACGGCGCGCCGTCGCTGGGCGACGACGTCGGCGGCATCCTCACACTGGTGCCGGTGTTCGGCGTGACGGTGCTCGCGCTGTCGGGGCGCCGGCTGTCGTGGCGGGCGTTGGGGACGGTCGCGCTGGCCACGGTGGCCCTGGTCGGCGCGGCCACCGGGATCGACCTCCTGCGGCCGGCGTCGTCGCGGACCCACCTCGGTCAGTTCGCGTCCGACGTCGCCAATGGCCGCCACACGTTCGTCACCACGATCGTGCGCAAGATGACGACCAATCTGCACGTGTTCAGCGTGTCGATCTGGACCTGGATGGTGCCGATCATCGCCGTGTTCGGCCTGTACGTCCTCGTATGGGAGGGCCGGTGGGCCGAGCTGCTCCCGGCGCGTTCCGCGCTGCGGGTCGGCGTGATCGCCGCCCTCGCCGCCGGCCTCCTCGGCTTCGCTCTCAACGACTCGGGCGTGGTCGTCACCGCGCTGGTGTTCGTGTACATCGGCCCGTTCCTCACGCTGCTCGCGCTGCATGCCGAGCGGGGCGAACCGGTCCTGCTCCCGCCGCTCGGCGGCGCACCACCCGCGCGTCCGCCGGTGCCGGCCGGCGCTCGCCGTCGGGTTCCTCGTCGCCCGGGCCGCCTGGCTGCTGCTGCGCCCCACGTTTGCCCTGCCCGTGTTCGCGCGCGAGAACCACCGAGGCCGCACGGTGCCGACCGGTGCCGGCGTGGTGCTGGCCGTGAGCGTGCTCGTGGTCGAGGGTGGGCGGGCGTTGGCCGGGGCGGCCGGCATCGGCTCGGCCGCCGGCCCGACGCTCGCCCGGGTGCTCGTGCTGGTGGTCGTCCTCGCGTTCGCGCTGGTCGGCGTGGTCGACGATCTCGCCGGCACCGGCGACCCGCGCGGCTTCCGCGGCCACGTCGCCGCCCTCGGGCGCGGGCGGGTGACCAGCGGCGGGTTGAAGCTGGTGGCGGGGGCGGCCGCCGCCCTCATCGTTGCCGGCGCAGTCGACGGCGACCACTTCGGACGCGTCGTCGCCGACGCGGCCCTCGTGGCCCTGTCGGCCAACCTCGGCAACCTCGTCGACCGCGCGCCCGGGCGGGCCATCAAGGCCGGCGCCCTTGGGTTCGCGGTCGTCGCCATCGCCGCCAACGCGTCGATCGTCCTGACCGGCGTCGCCGTCGTCGTCGGGGCGGCCATGGCCCTGCTCGGGGCCGACCTGCGCGAGCACCTCATGCTCGGGGACGCGGGCGCCAACGCGCTCGGCGGGGTTGTCGGCCTCGGTGCGGTGCTCGCGCTCTCGCCCGCGACTCGTACCGCCGCGCTCGTGGTGGTGGCTGGATTGAACCTCCTGAGCGAGATCGTCTCGTTCGGCCGGGTCATCGACGACGTTGCGCCGCTGCGCGCCCTCGACCGTTGGGGGCGCGCCGGCTGATCCGCTGCGGGCGCGGGAGCGCGAGGTATGGTGGTCTCCCGTGGCCAAACACATCTTCGTCACGGGCGGAGTGTCGAGCTCGCTGGGCAAAGGGCTCACGGCATCCTCGCTGGGCCGGTTGCTGAAGAGCCGGGGTCTGCGCGTCACCATGCAGAAGCTCGACCCCTACATCAACGTCGACCCCGGCACGATGAACCCGTTCGAGCACGGCGAGGTCTTTGTCACCGAGGACGGCGGCGAGACCGACCTCGACCTCGGGCACTACGAGCGCTTCATCGACGAGCACCTGCACCGCGACTCGAACGCCACGACGGGCTCGATCTACCAGGCGGTGCTGGCGCGGGAGAGGCACGGCGACTTCCTCGGCAAGACGGTGAAGGTGTCGCCCGTCGGCAACCCGGCGATGCCCATGCCCCTTCCGATGGCCGACGTGTTCACCGGCCTGCCGGGGATGAAGACCGTCGCCACCGCGATGATGAAGCAGAAGTTCGACAAGAAGGGCGTCGCCAAGGTGGAGGAGCTGCGCGACATCTGTCTGGAGTCGGGCGTGCGCCTCATCGCGTGCACGATGACCCAGGAGGTCTTCGGCTTCGAGGCGAGCGACTTCATCGACGGCGTGGAGTTCGGGGGCGCCGGCGCCTGCCTGTCCGACGCCCGCAAGTCGCACATCACCGACGAGATCAAGAGCCGCATCCTGCGGCTGGCGACCGAGGACGTCGACGTGGTCATCACCGAGGTCGGCGGCACGGTCGGCGACATCGAGATCCTGCCGTTCCTCGAGGCCATCCGGCAGTTCCGCAAGGACGTGGGGCGCGACAGCGTCTGCTACGTGCACGTGACTCTCGTGCCCTATCTCGACCCGTCGGGAGAGCAGAAGACGAAGCCGACGCAGCACTCGGTCACCGAGCTCCGCAGCCGTGGCATCCAGCCCGACGTGATCGTGTGCCGCAGCGACCGGCCCATCTCGGCCGCGCTCAAGCGCAAGATCTCGCTCCAGTGCGACGTGCCGGAGGAAGCCGTGGTGAGCGCGGTCGACGCGCCGAACCTCTACGAGATCCCGCTCGCCTTTCACGAGGAGGGCTTCGACGACTACGTCTGCGGGCTTCTCCATTTCGACGACCACGAACTCGACCTGTCGGCGTGGGAAGCGCTGGTCTCGCGCATCGAGGGTGCGGTCACGCCGGTGCGCATCGGCCTGATCGGCAAGTACGTCAACCTGCCCGACGCCTACCTCTCGGTCGTGGAGGCGCTCCGCCACGGCGGCTACTGGCACGGGGCCAAGCTCGAGCTCGACTGGATCCAGGCCGAGGAGGTCGAGGGGCTGATGGCGGGCAGCCGGCTCCGCAACCTCGACGGCATCGTCATCCCCGGCGGGTTCGGCGAGCGGGGGATCGAGGGCAAGATCGCGGCCGCCGGCTACGCCCGCGACAACGGCATCCCGTGCCTCGGGCTCTGCCTCGGCCTCCAGGTGATGGTGATCGACTTCGCTCGCAACGTCTGCGGCCTCACCGGCGCGAACTCGCGTGAGTTCGACGTCCGCTCGCCGCATCTGGTCATCGACCTCATGGACGAGCAGCGCGAGGTGGTGGAGATGGGCGGCACCATGCGCCTCGGGGTGTACCCGGCCCGGCTGCTGCCTGGTTCGCAGGTCGCGACGGCGTATGGCGAGCAGCTCGTATACGAACGCCACCGGCACCGCTACGAGGTCAACCCGCGCTACCGCACGCGGCTGGAGGAGAGCGGGATGTGGTGCTCGGGCGTGTCGCCCGACGACCGCCTCGTCGAGTTCATCGAGCTGCCGGGCCATCCGTTCTGGGTCGGCACGCAGGCCCACCCCGAGTTCAAGAGCCGGCCCGACCGGCCCCATCCGCTGTTCCGCGAGCTGATGGGTGCCGCGCTCGCCCGTGCCGAGGGCCGGGCGCCACGGCTCATCCAGATTGAGTCGGTTCCGCAAGCTCGCTGAGCGCGAGGTCCACCGCGGGAGCCTGATCACCGTCGCGGTCGGCACGTTCGCCGACCCGTCGGGAGAGGAGTTCACGCGCGATCTCGTGCACCACCCCGGCGCGGCGTCGATCGTGCCCGTCATCGACGAGGGTACGGCCGCGCTGATGGTGCGCCAGTACCGCGCCGCAGTCGACCGTGACCTGCTCGAGATTCCCGCCGGCAAGCTCGACGTCGCGGGCGAGAGCCCGGAGATCTGCGCGCGGCGCGAGCTCGAGGAGGAGGTCGGCATGCGAGCCGGCCGGGTCGAGAAGCTGGCCGAGTTCTTCAACTCGCCCGGGTTCTGCGACGAGCACTCCTACGTCTTCATGGGCCTCGACCTCGCGCCGGTGGCGCGCTCGGCCCATTCGGTCGAGGAGCGGCACATGAGCATCGAGCGAGTGGCGCTCGACGAGGTGCCCTCGCTCATCACCACCGGCGCCATCGTCGACGCCAAGTCGATCATCGGCCTGTGCCTGGTGCGGGAAATCCTGACCTAGTGGGTAGGCTTTCGGCCATGAGTGACGACCTGCTCCTGGCCCCATCGATCACCGAGGACGACGTCCGCCGCATCGTGCGGGAGGAGGTCGCCCAGGCGTTCCAGAAGGACCCCGCGGCCCGCAAGGCGACCATCATCGCCTCGAAGGGCACGCTCGACTGGGCCTACCCGCCCTTCATCCTCGGCAGCGCGGCGGCCGCGGCGGGCATGGACACCTCGATCTTCTTCACCTTCTACGGCCTGCTGCTGCTCACCAAGGACCTCGGCAAGAAGCTGAAGGTGTCGCCCGTCGGCAACCCGGCGATGCCCATGCCCCTTCCGATGGCCGACGTGTTCACCGGCCTGCCGGGGATGAAGACCGTCGCCACCGCGATGATGAAGCAGAAGTTCGACAAGAAGGGCGTCGCCAAGGTGGAGGAGCTGCGCGACATCTGTCTGGAGTCGGGCGTGCGCCTCATCGCGTGCACGATGACCCAGGAGGTCTTCGGCTTCGAGGCGAGCGACTTCATCGACGGCGTGGAGTTCGGGGGCGCCGGCGCCTGCCTGTCCGACGCCCGCAAGTCGCACATCACCCTGTTCATCTGATGGCCGCGATCCAGGAGGACAAGCTCCTCGACTGCCGCGGCGAGCTGTGCCCCA
>VAXF01000049.1 GCA_005888395.1 Actinomycetota bacterium
TGCCGATGTTGGCGTTGACCTTCACGAGGAACCCGCGCCCGATCACCATCGGCTCCGACTCGGGATGGTTGACGTTGGAGGGAAGGATGGCGCGGCCGCGTTCGATCTCGTCGCGCACGAGCTCGGGGCTGACACCCTCGCGCACCGCGACGAACTCCATCTCGGGCGTGATCTCCCCGCGGCGGGCGTAGTGCAGCTGCGTCACGCAGCGCCCCGGCGCGGCGCGCAGCACGCGCGCCTGCTCCGGCGCGGTCACCGTTCCGGCCCGCCCGGCGGCGCGCCCGTCGTCACGCGCCGACACCTGCCGGCCCTCGACCTCCTCGACGTCGCCGCGTGCCAGCACCCACGGCCGGCGCAGCGGTGGCAGGCCCTCGCCCGGATCGCCGCCCGGCCCGCTGGTGTCGTAGAGCCGGACGGGCTCGTTCGGTGGCTCGAGCGCCACTTGGGCGAAGGGCACCCGCACGTCGGGCCGGTTCCCCTCGACGTAGATCTTCCGACGGGTGACGGTGGTCTGTGCCATGTCGCTCCCTTCGCCGGCATTACCCGGATCAGGTTCGGCGGGTCGGGCTCACGCCCCTCTCAGCCTCTAACAGGCTCCCCGGTCTGGTGGTTGCCCGTACCCTAACCCGCGAGTGGACGACCGGTTGCTGCAGGTGGCGCGCGACGCCATCGGGTTCATGCCCGACGACGAGGGCCTCGCGCTCGAGCGCGCCGGCGCCGAAGCGGCCCGCGGCGGGCTCCCGCTCCTCGAGGTCGGTACCTACTGCGGCAAGTCGAGCGTGTACCTCGGTGCCGCCGCTCGCGACGCCGGTGTGCTGCTCTTCACCGTCGACCACCACCACGGCTCCGAGGAGAACCAACCCGGTTGGGAGTACCACGACGAGCGCCTGGTCGACCCGCGTACCGGCCGGCTCGACACGCTTCCGTTCTTCCGGCGCACGATCGTCGACGCCGGCCTCGAGGACACGGTCGTCGGCATGGTCGGACGGTCCGCGGCGGTGGCCGCCGCGTGGCGCACGCCGCTCGGCCTCGTGTTCATCGACGGGGGCCACAGCGAGGAGGCGGCCCACGCCGACTACGAGGGCTGGGCGCCGCACCTCGCCGGCGGCGGCCTGCTCGCGATCCATGACGTGTTCCCCGATCCCGCCGACGGCGGCCAGGCGCCGTTCCACGTGTACGAGGGGGCCCTGGCCTCGGGCGGGTTCCGTGAGCTCGAGGGGCTCGGGTGCGGCAGCCTGCGCGTCCTGAGGAAGCGTTAGTCCTGTGATCGCCTGTCCCTCGTGTGGGGCGGAGAACCCACCGGGCGCGCGCTTCTGCAGCGTGTGCGGCGCCTCCCTCGCGCCGGCGTGCCCCTCGTGCGCCTCCGAGGTACCCGCGACCGCGCGCTTCTGCCCCGAGTGCGGTCAGTCGCTGGGCGTCGCGGCGTCCGGCGAGGAGCGCAAGCTGGTCACCGTGCTCTTCGCCGACGTGGCCGGCTCGACCAGCATCGGTGAGCGCCTCGACCCCGAGCGCTTCAAGGCGCTCATGAGCGCGTACTTCGAGGCCATGCGCGAGGAGATCGAGGCCGAAGGTGGCACCGTCGAGAAGTTCATCGGCGACGCCGTGGTCGCGGCCTTCGGCGTGCCGGTCGCGCACGAGGACGACCCGTCGCGCGCCCTGCGCGCCGCGCTGCGCATGCGCGGCCGTCTCGGGCAGCTTCGTGACACGCTGACCGAGGCTGTCGACCTCGAGATCCGGATCGGCGTGAACACCGGCGAGGTCCTCGCCGTCACCACGCCGAGGCCGGGCGAGGCGATGGTCACCGGCGACGCCGTCAACGTCGCCGCGCGCCTCGAGCAGGCAGGTGGCCACGGTCGCCGTGAGGGGCAAGGCGCGACCGCTGCGCGCCTTCGAGCTGTTGGAGGCGGAGCCGGCGCCCGCCCGCGGCGTGCCCGGGCTCCGGGCGCCGATGGTGGGGCGCGACCGCGAGCTGGAGCTGCTGACGCTCCTCTACGACCGCGTGGTCGACGAGGGAATGCCCCACCTGGTCACGGTCTACGCGGATGCGGGCGTCGGCAAGAGCCGTCTCGTCGCCGAGTTCGTGCGTCGAGTCGATGCGCGCCAGCCGCCGCCCTCGCTGTTGCAGGGTCGATGCGTGCCGTACGGCGAGGGCATCACCTACTGGCCGCTCGCCGAGATCTTGAAGTTCGTCGTGGGCGCGCTCGACACCGATCCCGCCGACGTCGTCCTCGACAAGATCCGGCGGACGTGCTTCGAGCTCCTCACGCCGGAGGTCACCGCCGACCCGGTTCGTGCCACCGCGGCCCTCGCGTACACCGTCGGTGTCGAGGACCCGGACGTGGATGTACGCGGGTGGGCGCCGCGGCAGGTCAGGCTCGAGACCCATGCCGCGTGGCGCTCGTTCTTCTCCGCCCTGGCCGGGACGGGCCCGCTCGTGGTCGTGATCGAGGACATCCATTGGGCCGACGCCGCGCTGCTCGACCTGCTCGAGGAGATCGCCGACCGGGCGATCGGGCCGGCGCTCTTCATCTGCCCGTCCCGCCCCGAGCTCACGGGCCGGCGTCCCGGCTGGGGTGGCGGGCGCCGGAGCTTCACGAGCATCCCCCTCCAGCCGTTGTCGAAGGTCGACGCCGACCGGTTGGTGACCATGCTCCTCGCCGTCGAGGAGCTCCCCGCGACGGTCCGCCAGCGGATCCTCGACCGCGCCGAGGGCAACCCGTTCTTCCTGGAGGAGATCCTCCGCCAGCTGATCGACGAGGGGCTCGTCTCCCGCGTCGGCGACCGTTGGCGCGCGACCGGCGACATCGACGAGCTGCGGATCCCGGACACGGTCCAGGGTGTGCTCGCGGCTCGCATCGACCTGCTCGAACCGAATGAGAAGCGGGCGCTCCAGTGCGCGGCGGTCGTTGGGCGCGTGTTCTGGCCGGGTCCCGTGGCGGCGCTTCTCGACGGAGAGTCCGGCGACCTCGACGAGGTGCTCGACCGGCTGGAGGGACGCGAGCTCGTGTCGGCGCGCCTCGGGTCGTCGATCGGCGGCGAGCGCGAGTTTGTCTTCAAGCACGTCCTCACGCGCGACGTCGCCTACACGACACTTCCGCGACGGGAACGACCGCACGCTCACGAACGCGTGGCCCGGTGGATCGAGGAGACCGCCGGTGAGCGCCGGCGCGAATTCGTCGAGCTCCTCGCCCACCACTACTCCGAGTCGTACCGGGAGGCGCGGGACGACGCCGGCGCCGATCCGGGCTTCGTCGAGGACGTGCGGGCGTGCGCATTCGACGCGCTCCTGCTCGCCGCGGAGGACGCCAAGAGCAAGCTTGCCCTGTCGAGGGCGCAGGAGTTGGCGCAGCAGGCGGTGGCGCTGGCCGCCGGGCCGCTCGAGCGTTCGGTGGCGTTGGAGGCGTTGGGCGACACGTTCAACCACGGCTACGCGGGCGACCTGGCGTGGCAGTACCTGCGCGACGCGGTCGACGCCCGGGTCGAGGCCACACCCGAGGACCGCCTGGCCATCGTCGGGCTGTGCGCCCGCGCCCTCGAGGTGCCGGCGCGCTGGCCCGGCTCGATGCGGTCGATCCCCAGCGAGGAGGCGCCGCGATACCTCGAGCTGGCCCGCGCCAACGTGAGCGAGGACGACAGCGAGGAGCTCGTCCGGCTGCTCACGGTCGAGGCGTTCTGGCCCTTCGGGTTCAAGGGCGTCCAGCCGTCCGGCGATACCACCGAGGAGCGCGAGGACGCACAAGCGGCCGGCGAGCGCGCCGCGGCCATGGCGCTGCGGCTCGGGCTTCCTCGACTGGCGTCGGCCGCGCTCGACGGCGTGTGCGCCGCTTACATCGGTCAGGGCCTGTACGGACCGGCGCGGTCCGTGCTCGACCGGCGCCTCGAGCTCCTCCCCGGCATCGAGGACCCCTGGGAGGTCGGGGACGTCTTCGCGATGGCCGCGTGGAACCGCTTCCACATCGGGCTCTACCGCGAGGCCGAGCAGTTCGCCGACGAGGGGTTCCGGCGCACGGTCGCCACGATGCCGGCCGTGGCCCTGCACAACGCGGCGTGGAGAGGGCTGGCGCGCTGCCGGCTCGGCGACTGGGACGGCTTCATGGAGGACTTCGCCGTCCTGGAACAGTTCCTGGGCGAGCGCCGGGAGGCACCGCCGTCCTTCGCCATACGGCCGTTCGGTGCGGCGGCGTTCGTCCACGAGGCCCGGGGCGAGCGCGCCGCCGCCGACCGGCTCCTGGCGATGCTGGCGCGCCTCTATGACGACGAGGGCTACCCCAACGCCTCCGTGTCGCCCTGGGTCGCGCTCGTGGAGGCCCGGCGGGGCGAGTTCGTCGAGGCGCGGGCGCACGTGACGCTCGCGCACGCATGGCAGGGCCGCGGCCCGCAGAACCGGGGGCTTGCCCTCGAGGCGGCCTGCGACATCGTGGCCGCCCAGGGCGCCTGGGACGACACGCCCGACCTGCTGGCAGAGGCCCGCGCCCACGCCGCCGAAAGTGAGCTGGTGGCCCTGCCCTGCTACGCCGACCGGCTCGAGGGACGAGCGGCGCTCGCGAGTGGCGACGCCGTGTCAGCGGTCGGCGCCCTGGAACGGGCGCGCGACGGGTTTGCCGGGCTGGAGGCTCGGTGGGAGGAGGCGTGCACCGTGCTGGCGCTGGCGGAAGCGCTGTCAGCCGCCGGCCGGCGTGACGAGGCCAGCGCGTGTCTGCCGCGCGCGGTGGAGCTGTTCGAGCGCGTGGGTTCGCGGCGCGAGCTGGCCGCGGCCCGCGAGCTGGCGACCGGTTGACCGACCGAGGAGGAAGACGATGGCAGAACGATCCGAGGTGGAACGGCTGGCCGGCGTGGAGCTGTTCACGGGCCTGACGCGCAAGGAGCTCCGGGTGATCGCCGGTCTGGCCAAGGCGCTCTCGTTCCCCGAGGGTGCGGTGGTGGCCGAGGAGGGAACACCCGGCGGTCGCTTCTTCCTGATCCTCGACGGCGAGGCCAAGGTCACCGTCGGGAACCGCACCCGACGCGTGCTCCGGGCCGGCGACTACTTCGGCGAGATCTCGCTCATCGACGGCCAACCCCGCTCGGCCACGATCGTCGCGGCGACGCCGCTCCGCACGCTGGCGCTCGCCGAGTGGAACTTCCGCTCGGCACTGCTCACCAACCCGGGCATCGCCCGCAAGCTGCTGGTCGAGCTGTGTCGCCGGCTGCGGTCGGCCGAGAGCTCCGTGACCGCCTGACTCAGCGGCGCCGGGAGCGGTCGACGGTGAGCTCGGAGGGCGCGACGCCGGCGGGCAGGCCTTCGCCGCGGAACAGGCTGGACGTGGCGCCGTCACCGGTGAGGACGTGGGCCGCGAGCACGACGGCGGCGGCCGTCCAGGTGGTGCGTTCGTCCTCGGGGTAGTGGACGTCCATCACGTAGTTGTGGCCCGTCCAGTAGGAGGCGTCGCCGTCGCGCAGGTACTGCACCCAGTCGAAGAGACGGACCGCGTCGTCGTGGCGGCCGGCCAGATCGAGCGCGATCACCAGCTCGCACGTCTCGGCGGCCGTCACCCACGGTTCGTCGGCCACGCACCTCACGCCCCGCCCCGGCACCACGAACGTGTCCCAGCGCTCGCCGAGGCGGGCACGCGCAGCATCGCCCGAGAGCACGCCGCCGAGCACCGGGTAGTACCAGTCCATCGAGAACCGGTCCTTGGGCTCGAAGCGGTCGGGCTCGTCGGTGAGGGCGCGCCCGACGGAATAGGCGACCGACCCCAGCGAGAGCTCCCAGTCGGGCCGCTCGCGTCCCAGGCGCTCGGCCGTCGCGATCGCGCAGCGCAGGCTCAGGTGGATGCACGACGACGACGTCAGCAGCGCGAACGCGCCCGGGCGCCCGTCGGCGTCGCGCGACCACGTGATCTCGCCGCCCGGCGTCTGCAGGTCGAGCACGAAGTCGACGGCCCGCTCGACGGTCGGCCACATCGCCTCGAGGAAGCCGAGGTCATCGCCGAGCAGGAAGTGGTGCCACACGGCGGTGGCCATGTACGCGGCGAAGTTGGCGTCGCGCGTGGGGTCCTCCACCGCGCCGTCGCGGTAGTAGAAGGCCCAGGCGCCCTCGGGCAGCTGGTTGGCGACCATCCACTCGTAGGCCCGCTCGGCCTCGTGGTGCCGCCCGCCGGCGGCGAGCGCCATCGCCGCCTCGAGGTGGTCCCACGGGTCGGCGTGTCCGTCGCGGAACCACGGGATGCACCCGTCGCGCCGCTGGACCTCCGCGATGGTGTCGACAGTGCTGGCGAGCTGCCGCGGCGTGAGCGTCATGGCTTGTCCAGGTAGGCGACGAGGCTCTTGCCGAGCACGGGATCGAGTGCTCGCTCGAGGGCGCGCACGGGGCGGGGCCGGTGGACGATGTCCCACACGAGGAACCGGTGGTAGAGGCGGGTGGGGAGGGCGTCGTCGCGCTGCGGACCGACGGCGCAGCGCACCCACCAGTACGGCGAGTGCAGCGCGTGCACGCGCGCCCAGCCGCGCACGCGCAAGCCGCAGGACCGCAGCTTGGCGGCCAGCTCGCCTCGGCGGTAGATGCGCACGTGGCCGCCCGGGACCGCAGGCGCGTGGTAGTCGTCGGAGAGCGCCCAGCACACCCGCTCGGGGAACCACGCCGGGACCGTCACCGCCATCGTTCCGCCCGGCCGCAGCACCCGGGCCAGCTCGGCCATGGCCCGCTCGTCGTCGGGTACGTGCTCGAGCACCTCGGCCGCGATCACGCGCTCGAAGCTGGCGTCGGCGAAGGGCAGCCGGCAGCCGTCGCCGTTGACTGCCCACGCGTGTTCCTCGCCGGCCAGCGCACCGGCCACGTCCTTGAGCTCGACGGCGTCGGCGTCGACAGCGACCACGCGCGCGCCGCGCCGGGCGGCCTCGAAGGCGTGACGGCCCGCGCCGCAGCCGAGGTCGAGGAGGCGGTCGCCGGTGCGCACCCCGAGCCGGTCGTAGTCGACGGTCAGCAACTGCGGCCCGTCGTGGCCAGCACCCGGCGGTACTCCTCCGCCGTGCGCTCGGCGGTGGCCCGCCACGTGTAGCGGTCGAGCACGCGTGCCCGGCCGGCGGCGCCGATCCGCGCCCGAAGGCGCTCGTCGTCGAGCAGGCGTCCGACGGCGACGGCCAGCGCCCCGGGATCGGCGGGCGGCACGACCAGGGCGGTGTCGTCGTGGTCGCCGACCACCTCCGGCAGGGCGCCACCGTTGGTGGACACGAGGGGCACCCCGCAGGCCATGGCCTCGATGGCCGGGAGCGAGAAGCCCTCGTAGAGCGACGGCACCACCGCCACCTCGGCCTCGGCGTAGAGCTCGACGATGCGCTGGTCGTCGACGCCGTTCACGAACCGCACCGCGTCGCGCAGCCCGAGGCGGTCGATCGTGCGGAGAGCGCCGCTCTCCTCGCGGGGCTTGCCGATGACCACGAGCTCCACGTCGCGCTCGGTGCGCAGCTTGGCCACCGCCTCGAGCAGGTGGGCGAGGCCCTTCATCGGCACGTCGGCGCTGGCGGTCGTCATCAGCCGTCCGGGCACGCGCGCGACGTGGGCCAGCGGGCGGAAGCGGAGGTGGTCGACGCCGACCGGCACCACCGCCATGCGGTCGGCGGGCACACCCATCTGCGTTTCGATGTCGAGCTTCGAGGAGTCCGAGACCGTGACGATCCGGCGCAGCCGAGGCGCCACCTTCCGCTGCATGCGCAGGAAGCCGTACCAACGGCGCAGCGTGAGCTTGCGGCGCAGGGTGCGGGCGTGGGCGAGGTCGAGCTCGCGGTCGACGGTGACGGGGTGGTGCAGCGTGGCCAGCATCGGCAGCCCGGCGCGCTCGATGCCGAGGAGCCCGTAGGCGAGGCACTGGTTGTCGTGCACGATGTCGAAGTCACCCACCCGCCGGCGGAGGTGGCGCCACGCGCGGATGCTGAAGGTGAGCGGCTCGGGGAAGGCGGCCGTGCACAGCATCAGGTACTCGAGCAGGTCGACCGGTCCGCGGATGTCGAGGAACACGGTCTTCCGCAGGGGGTTGTCGGCCCGGTAGAAGTCGAGGCTCGGCAGCTCGACCAGGCGCACCGCGGGGTCGAGGTCGGGGTATGGCGGCCCCGAGAGCACCTCGACGTGATGGCCCAGGGCGGCCAGCTCGCGGCTCAGGTGCCTGACGTAGACGCCCTGCCCGCCGCAGTAGGGAGTTCCCCGGTAGGCGAGGAGCGCGACGCGCAGCTGCTCCTCACCCATGGAAAAACCCTCCCCTCCACCCCGGTCGGTGCGATCGGTAGAGGGGAGGGTAGTCGGCGCTGCTCTGCGCCCTTACTGCGCAGCCTGACTGGGCCGTCGTTCCAGGAGCGCCCCGGCAGCGAGGGCGAGGAGGGCGACGCCCACCACCGGCCAGTCGCCCGTGCGGTCGTAGAGGGTGTCGCCTCGTCGAAGCTGCACCCGGCCCTGGATGGCCTGCCGCGCGCTGAGGTCGGTGTGGCGCAGCACACGTCCGCGGTGGTCGATCAGGGCGCTGAACCCGGTGGGAGCCGCCTGCACCACGCTCCGGCCGGTCTCGAGGGCCCGGAGGCGGGCCGCGGCAATCTCCTGGGCCGGCACCTGGTCGAGCCGGAACGAGGAGGCGTTGGTGGGCACGAGCAGGAGCGGGGCCGTGGCCGCCCGGCGGGCCCGCGACGGGATGAAGACCTCGTAGGAGATGAGCACGCCGAACCTGCCCACCGGGGTCGTGACGATCCCCGCCCGGGGGCGCCCGGGCACGGCCGCCCGCTCCGGGATCGAGGCGAAGTGGCGGAAGAGGCTCCGGCCCGGCCAGTACTCGCCGAAGGGCACTCGGTGCACCTTCTCGTAGCGGTCGACCTCCCGCCCGTCGGGCGCGTAGGCGACCGCGAGGTTGTGGAAGTGGGTGGGGCCGGCGTCTTCGACGATGCCCGCGATCAGCGTCGTGTGGAGGCTCCGTGCCAGCGCCTGGAGCTCCCGCTCCTGGGGCGACCCGTGCAGCCGGTCGACATCGACCACGTCCTCGGGCCACACCACCAGGTCGACGGGGGGGCGCACGAGACGCGACGCGGCCAGGTGCTCGTCGAACACGTCGGTTGCGTTGCTGTAGAGGGCGCGCAGCCCCCGCTCGCCGCCGCCCTGCACCGCGGCCACCCGGAGGCTCCCGGCCGGTCGCCCGGCGGGGGCCACGCGCGCGACGACGGCGACCGCCACGACGACGCCGAAGGCGACGACCGCTGCGCGCCACTGCCGGCGGACGAGCGCGAGGAGCCCGACCGCAGCCACGGCCACCAGGCCGATCAGGAGCAGCCGGCCGGCGATGCCGACGACGGGCGCCAGCGGACCGCCTGCCTGGCCGAGGTCGATGCCGGCCAGCGGGAGGCCGCCGAACGGCCACCGGCCGCGGAAGGCGTCGGCGGCAACGACCGCGCCGGGGAACGCCAGCAGCCGGCCCCGGCCCGGGGGGACGAGGGCGAACGGCACCGCTGTGATCAGGGCCTCACCCAGGGCGAACAGGAACCAGCCGGGCAGGGTGAAGTCGTGGACCCAGTAGAGGCTGGGCACGTAGAGGCCGAGGGCGAACGCCACCACGCAGGCCAGGCGGTCCCGCCGCCGGGCCCGGCCGAGCTGCGCGGCCAGCAGCGCCAGCCCCGGCGGCCCGAGCAGCCACCACCCGAACGGCGGCACCGTCGCCGCGACCACCAGCCCGGCCGCGACCGACAGCAGCAGAGCCCGGCGCATCGGGACAGTGAAGCCGAACTACTCGGGGGCGGCGGGGAGGTCCTGCTCGAGCTCGGCGACCGGGGCATAGAGGTCGCCGTGGTCGTCGACGCGGGCGAGGACGGCGGCGGCGTCGAAGTCGAGCCGGGACGCGTCACCTGTGGCGGCCGCCTTCTCGACCTCGTCCCAGGTCAACGGGGTCGACACAGCCGGTCGCTCGCGCGCCCGCAACGAGTAGACCGCCACGGTCGTCTTGTGCTCGTCGTTCTGGCTCCAGTCGATGAAGACCTTGCCTTTGCGCACGGCCTTGTCCATGCGCGACACGACGTCCTTCGGCTGCTGTTTCTCGAGCAGCTGGGCGACCGCGTGGGCGAAGGGCTTGGTGCGGTCGTAGGTGACCGGCGTGTTGAGGGGCACGTGCATCTGCATGCCCTTCTTGCCGGAGGTCTTCGGGCACGAGTCGAGGCCGAGGTCGTCGAGCACCTCTCGCAACACGAGCGCCACACGCGCGCACGCGACGACGTCGGCCGGCGGGCCGGGGTCGAGGTCGAAGACGACGCTCGCGGGCCGGGTGACGTCGCCCGAGTGCGCCAGGAGCGGGTGGACCTCCAGCGAGGCGAGGTTGGCCAGCCACACCAGCGTCGGGAGGTCGTCGGCGAGGCAGTAGTTGATCTTCTTCGAAGCCGACCGCTCGCTCGGCACCTCGACCGTGCGCACCCACTCCGGCCGGTGCTTGGGGCACTGCTTCTCGTAGAAGTGGTCGGCCTCGACGCCTTCGGGGTAGCGCAGCAGGGTGAGCGGCCGGTCGCCGACGTGGGGGAGCAGCACCGGCGCGATGCGGCTGTAGTAGTCGATCACCTCACCCTTGGTGAACCCGACCGCGGGGTAGAGCACCTTGTCGAGGTTGGAGAGCTTGAGCTCCCGGCCCTCGACGATCACCGTCGGTGCCAAGGGATTACGCGCCCTTCTTGGCCCGGGCCTTCTTCACCTCGCCGAGGCTGGCCTCGAGCGCGGCCATCAGGTCGACGACCTTGGCCGGCTCCTCGGCCGGCGCCTCGGCCACGACGACCTCCTGGCCCTCGGCCTTGGCCTCGATCATCTCGAGCACCCGGTCGCGGTACTCGTCGCGGTATTTGGCCGGCTCGAAGTCGGTGGAGAGCGAGTCGATCAGCGAGCGGGCGATCTTCATCTCCTTGTCGCTCACCTCGACCTCGTCCCCGGGCAGGCCGTCGATCTCGTCCTCGTGTACGACCTCGTCGTCGAAGAGCATCGTCTCGATCACGAGCGCGTTGCCGACCGGCCGGATGGCGGCCAGGTACTGCTTGGTGCGCAGGACCATGCGGGCGATGCCGACCTTGTTGGTCTCCCGCATCGCGTCCCGCAGGAGCGCGTAGGCCTTGGTGCCCCCGGTTTCCGGCACCAGGTAGTAGGGCCGCTCGAAGTAGACGGGGTCGATGGTGTCGAGGTCGACGAAGTCCTCGATGTCGATGGTCTTGGTCGACTTCGGGTCGAGCGCCTCGAGCTCCTCGGGCTCGATGACCACGTAGCGGTCGGGCGCGATCTCGTAGCCCTTCACGATCTCCTCGTAGGGCACCTCCTCGCCCGTCGTCGACGACACCCGCTTCTGCTTGACGCGCGCCTTGCTGCGCGAGTCGATCTGGTGGAAGCGCACGTCCTTCGGCGATACCGCCGTGAGCAGCTTCACCGGGACGTTCACGAGCCCGAAGCTGATCGAGCCGCTCCAGATTGGCCTGGGCATCAGTGCTCCTCCCTAACTACTTCCAGAGGATTCTTGTCGATCCGCTGGCCCTTGTACGAAGGCTGGCGCAGGGTGCCGTCGCGGGTCCACTCGTTGAACGCGACCTCGACCACCACCTCGGGCTCCACGAACACGCAGCGTTTGCGGATGCCGGGCGGAGGGTCGAAGGGGCTCGTCGAGCGGCGCAGGGGCTCCAGCACGGTTGCGAGCCGGTCGAGCTCCTTCTCGGTGAACCCGGTGCCCACGTTGCCGGCGTACCGGAGCCGGTCGCCGTCGTAGTGGCCGAGCATGAGCGAGCCGATGCGGTTCTCGCGCCGGCCCTCGCCCGGGCACCACCCCCCGACGACCAGCTCCTGGCCGCGGACGTTCTTCACCTTCACCCACGCAGGGGAGCGCCGGCCGGGCGTGTAGGTGCTGTCGAGGCGCTTTGCCATTACACCTTCGAGGCCCCGCTCGCGCGTCGCCTCGAGCAGCGCCTCACCGTCGCCGGGGTGGTAGGCGGGCGTCTGCCACGCCGGCCCGTTCAGGGCGAGCTCCTCGAGCCGGCGGCGCCGTTCCTCGTACGTGAGCTTGGTGAGGTCGTCGCCGTCGAGCCACACGACGTCGAAGACGACGTAGCAGACCGGCACCCGCTGCGCGAGCTCGCGGACGGCGACCGGCGACCCGACGTTCAGCCGCGACTGGAGCTGCTGGAAGCTCGGGCGGCCCTCGTCGTCGAAGGCCACGATCTCGCCGTCGAGGACGGCGCGCCGCCCGGCCAACGCAGCGGCGAGGCCGGCGAGCTCGGGGTAGCGGGGCGTGAGGTCGAGCAGGTTGCGGCTCTCGAACGTCGCCCCGCCGTCGTCGACGTAGGCGATCGCCCGCACGCCGTCCCACTTCACCTCGAAGCCCCAGCGTTCGTCGTCGGTGGGCAGGGTCCCCGTGCGCGCCTTCATCGGTGACAGGTGCCGGGGCATCTTCGTGGTGCCCGTCAGGGTTGGACCACCACCAGGCGGGTCTCGGTCATCTCCCGCACCGCGTAGGCCGGCCCCTCGCGCGTGTTGCCGCTGTCGCGCACGCCGCCGTACGGCATCTGGTCGGCGCGCCAGGTCGGGACCTCGTTCACCAGGACGCCACCGAAGTCGAGCTCGCGCGCGCCGCGCAGCGCGGCGGCCAGATCACGGGTGAAGATCGCCGCCTGCAGCCCGTAGGACGTGTCGTTGGCCAGGGTGATCGCCTCGTCGAGCGTCGCGTAGGTCTGCATGGCGACGACGGGCCCGAACACCTCCCGCCGGCACACCTTCATGTCGGGCGTCACGTTGGCCAGGACAGTGGGCATCAGCATGCCGTCGCGCACGTCGCCGCCGACGACGATCTCGGCTCCGCCCGCGACGGCCTCGTCGACCCAGCCCTTCACGCGATCGCGGTCGGCGGTGGTGATGAGGGCGGACACGTCGGTGTCCTCGTCCATCGGGTCGCCCACCTTCAGTGCGGCTACGAGTGGCGCGAACGCCTCGGCGAAGCGGCCGGCCGCGTCGCGGTGGACGTAGATGCGCTGGGTCGAGATGCACGACTGGCCCGCGTGGCTGAAGCCGGCCACCGAGATGAGCTTCGCCGCTCGTTCGAGGTCGGCGTCGGGCTCGAGGATCACCGGCGCGTTGTTGCCGAGCTCGAGGCTCACCTTCTTGCGCGGCGCGCGCTCGCGGATACCCCATCCGACGTCGGGCGAGCCGGTGAACGTGATCATGGCGATGTCGTGGTGGTCGACGAGGGCGTTGCCGATCGTGCCCCCGCCACCCGTGACGACGTTGAGATGGCCGGGAGGCAGGCCGCACTCGTCGAGCAGCAGCTCGGCGAGCGCGATCGCCGACAGCGGGGTCTGCGAGGCGGGCTTCAGGACGACCGGGCAGCCGGCCGCGATTGCGGGCGCCACCTTGTGGGCCACCAGGTTGAGGGGGAAGTTGAACGGGCTGATGGCGGCCACCACGCCGATCGGCAGTCGCAGCGTGAACGCGAGCTTGCCCTCGCCGACGTCGCCGGCGTCGATCGGCACCATCTCGCCGGCGAGCTTGCGGGCTTCGGTGGCGGCGAACGCGAACGTGCTCACGGCACGCGTGGCCTCGGTGCGCGCCGTCTTGATCGGCTTGGCCGCCTCGGCCGCGATGGTGCGGGCGAAGTCCTCGCGCCGCTCCTTCAGCAGGCGGGCCGCGCTGTCGAGGATCTCGGCGCGCCGCCATGGCGGCAGTGCCCCGCCTGCGCGCACCGCGGCCGCCGCCTTGACGGCGCGGTCGACGTCGGCCGGCGTGCACGCGGGAACGCGGGCGAGCTCGACGCCGTCGTACGGCGATCGCACGACGACCGTCTCGGTCGCCGCGTACCGTTCGTCACCAATCGGCAGAGTGCGTTGTTGTTTTTCGTTCACCGGTGCTCCCATCCGGGTATACCTCCCACACGACCTCGCCGGCTAAGCGGCGAGCACCTTCCGGCTCGCCTCCTCGCCCTGGCGGACGCAGGAGGCGAGCCCCAGGCCTCGGTAGGCGCCCCCGGTCACCACGATGCCCGGGGCGTCGCGCGCAAGGGCCGATTCGATGCGCTCGACACGCTCCAGGTGTCCCGGCTCGTACTGTGCGAACGAGCGCGGCCAGTCGGCCACCTCCCACGCGTCGGGCGTGTCGCGCAGCGCCATGGCCCGCGTGAGCTCGTCGTGGACGCGCTCGACCAGCGTCTCGTGCGCGAGCGACAGCGCCCGGTCGTCGCCGAAGCGGCCGGTGGAGGCCCGCACGAGCACGTGGTCGTCGGTCGCGAGCGCGGGCCACTTCGACGACAACCACGTGCACGCCGTGACGAGCCATCCCTCGGTGCGGGGAACGAGGAAGCCCGTGCCGTCGAGCCGTTCGGCGACAACTTCGCGCCGGTAGGCCAGCGTCACGATGCGCACCGACGCGTGCTCAACAGCGCGCAGCTCTCGCGCGGCGTCGGGGCTGCGCTCCTCGAGCAGGGGGGCGGCGACGAACGCGGGAAGCGCGAGCACGACGTGATCGGCGTCGAGGTCGCGCAGCGAGCCGACCGGCTCGCGGAGGCGGACGTCGGGGAGTCGGGCGGCCAGGCGCTCCACCAGGCGGCTGAGGCCGCCGCGGACCGTCAGGAACACGGGCCCGTCAGCCGGGCGGGGCCACGATCGCAGCCCCAACAGCAGGCTGCGCCGGCCGGCGGCGGCGTCGGCGAGGTCGGGCGCCACCG
>VAXF01000050.1 GCA_005888395.1 Actinomycetota bacterium
CATCGTCGGCACCAACGGCTACGCCGAGACCGAGGGATCCGACGTGTGCGTGATCACCGCCGGCCTCCCGCGAAAGCCCGGTATGAGCCGGATGGACCTCCTCGAGGTCAACGCCAAGATCGTGGGCGACGTGACGCGGTCGCTCGTGGCCGGCTCGCCCGACGCGGTGATCATCGTCGTCTCCAACCCGCTCGACGAGATGACCGCTCTCTGCGCCAAGGTGTCGGGTTTCCCCAGCGCACGGGTGATGGGGCAGGCGGGAATGCTCGACACCGCCCGGTTCAAGCACTTCCTCGCCGAGCGGTTGCGCGTGTCGCCGTCGAAGGTCGAGGCGATGACGCTGGGCTCGCACGGCGACACGATGGTGCCGGTGCCGTCGTTGGTGCGGGTCGACGGCAAGCCCGTGCGTGATCTGCTCGACGACGCCGAGATCGAAACCCTCGTGCAGCGCACACGCGACGGCGGCGCCGAGATCGTCGCCCTGCTGAAGACCGGCTCGGCCTACTACGCGCCCTCGTCCGCGGCCGAGGCGATGGTCCGGGCCGTCGTGGAGAACTCGCGCCAGGTGATGCCGGTGTGCGCGTGGTTGGAGGGCCAGTACGGGATCAAGGACGTCTACCTCGGCGTCCCGGCCCGGATCGGCCGCGGTGGTGTCGAGGAGATCGTCGAGCTCGCGCTCGCCGACGACGAGCTCGAGGCGCTGCGCACCGCGGCCGAGGCGGTGCGGGCCAAGCAGGCCGACGTCGAGTCGCTCGTCGGTCAGTAGGTCGTGCTGGCGCGGGCGGCGGCGAACGCGTCCTCGACGGCGCGCAGCGCATCGGCGTGGCGTAGGAGGACGCTCACGTCGCCCGTCACCTTCAGCCGGCCGCTCATGACCGCCTGCTGCGGCGCGAGCTCGCCACGGGCGATCGCGGCCGCGGTCTCGTAGTCCTCGACGAAGGTGACGTCGGCGGGCGCGTCTTCGAGCGAGGCGCGGACGCCCCCGTCCTCCACCCGCACCACGTAGATCACCTCGCCGATCAGGTGGCGCAGCGTGAGCGAGAGCGGCGGCATCGCATGGCCGGCGGCGGCCTCGTTGAGCGCGTCGATCCATGCCTGCGTCAGGAATCGCGCCACCGACGGGACGTTACGCTCCCGCCCGGTGAAAGAAATGGGACGGGGTGCCAAGGTGTTCGACCACCCGCCGGTGCGCGGGAGGTGGCGGCTGCTGGCCGGTCCCGACGACGTGCTCGACCTGATGGACACGAGCGCCGAGGGCATCGTCGCCCTCGTGCGCGACGCGGGCGCCACCTTCCTCGCTCCCCTGTACCACGAGCTCACCGCCGTCGTGTGCACCAGCGGCACGCTTCGCAGCCACATCGGGATCGTGAGCCGCGAGTTCCACCTTCCGTGCGTGATGGGTGTGCAGTTCCCCGACGGCGAGCCCGACGCCGGGGCCGAGGTCGAGGTCGACTGCTCGGGACAAGAAGGCGTTGTCCGTGCGTGACGTGCTCGCGGAGGCCAACCGCCTGATCACGCTCCACTCCGAGGTCTCCCGTGCCATGACCGCCGAGCGCACCGCCCTGGAGTCGGCCCTCATCCCGGTGACGCCGTACATCCTCGTGTCGGCGGCCGAGTGCTGGTATCGCCATCCCGACATGGTCCGCGCCATCGACGCGGCCATGCCCGCGGAGGAGATCGGCCGCGCCGGCCGGCGGCCGGGCCAACGCGTGAACGCGGTGCACCTGTGGTCGATCGCCAACATCTACCTGCTGGGCCGCAAGATCATCACCGCCTTCGATCCGCCGAGCGACACGCCCGAACGCACGCTGGCCGTGCTCGACTTCTGGGAGCGGGCGGCCCGTGCCTTTCGGGCCGACGGCCAGGTCCAGGCGTGGCACGCGGGCTTCACCGTCCGCCCGTACGACGGCAATGTCATCGACACGCTCGTTGCCGGCGCGGCGGCGGTCGACGATCCTGGCGAGCGGGTTCGGCTGGGCCGGTTCTGTGCCACCCTCAGCGCCTACCTGTTCCTGCTCTACTTCGACACGCGTGTCGGCACGGGCGACACCGGTCCGTACCCCCTTCCCGGTGGGCGCACGCTGCTGGTGCGCGACTTCTACCGGCTCGGCCCGAGCGAGTTCGCGTGGTCGTCGGTGGCGGAAGGCATGCCGTACCAGAACCTGACCGCCGCCCTGGTCCTCGACGGCGCCGACGTCAAGGTCAACGACTGGGGGACGAGCATCACCGAGCCCGAGGACTACGTCGAGCGGCTGGTGGCGTTCGGGCTGTTCACGAGCGACGGCGGGGCGCTGCGTCCCGTCCCGCTCGACGAGCTCGACGCCATCGTGGCCGCGGTCCGCGCCGCGCAGTCCCGCCTCTACCGCTCGATCGCGCTGATGTCGCGCGACGAGAAGATCGCGTGTGGCGCCTACGTCTACTTCGGCTTCCTGCGCCCCTTCGCCGAGATGGCCGGCATCGCGGGCGACCTCGACTGGAGCGTCCCGCGCGATATCCCGGGGCCGCTGTACGACCTGTTCGCCCAGTTCGAGGGCGGCCAGGCCGAGGACGTACCCGAAGAGGAGTACTACGCCCGATTCCCCGAGGAGGCCACCGGATGATCACCGCCGCCGACGAGCAGGTTCACCCGCCGGAAGAGGAGCCGTTGTGGAACGAGTCGTGGTACTTCGACTTCGCCGCGCCCGACGGCTCGGTCGGCGGCTACGTCCGCCTCGGCCTCTACCCGGGCCTCGGCGTGTGCTGGTACTGGGCCTATCTCTGCGGCGAGGGCCGTCCCCTCGTCGCCGTCCGCGATCACACCGTCGGCCTCCCCGCGGCCGGGTCGCTCGACGTGCGGGCCGACGGGCTGTGGTCGTCGCTCACGTGCGAGAAGCCCCTCGAGCACTGGACGATCGGTCTCGAGGCGTTCGCGGTGGCGATGGACGATCCCGCCGACGCGTACAGGGGAGAACGCGGCGACCGCATCGCATTCGGCCTCGACCTCGAGTGGGAGGGTGCGGGTCCCGTCTACGAGTACCCGGGGATGAGCCGCTACGAGCAGGCGTGTGACGTCCACGGCGAGGTGCTGGTGGGCAAGGAGCGCATCGCGTTCGAGGGGCCCGGCGAGCGCGACCACTCGTGGGGCGTGCGCGACTGGTGGGCGTTCCCGTGGTGCTGGACGTCGGGCCGGCTCGACGACGGCACCGCCTTCCACGCAGCCCGACCGCTGATCGAGGGCGTGACCTACGCGCCCGGCTTCGTGCTCCCGCCGGGTGGCGGGCTCGCCGGGATCGACGGCTTCGACGTGGACACCGACCTGGGCGCGGACGACCTGCCGGCGCACGCCTCGATGCAGCTCGGGCCCCTGGCGATGACCGTCACGCCCGCCGCCCACACCACCATGCTGCTGGAGGCGCCCGACGGCCGCGTCAGCCGCTTCCCCCGCTCGCTGTGCCGGTTCGTGGAGCGTGACGGCCGCGCCGGCGTGGGCTGGACCGAATGGCTCCAACCGCCTCCACCGTGATGCGAGCATGAACGCATGAGCCAGATGACGTGGCGCGCGAGCCAGGAGCTGCTCGAGCGGGTCAGGCGGGCCGCCGAGCGCCGCGGCCGCAGCATGAACGACTACGTGACCGCCGTGCTCGACGCCGCGACCGATCCGAACCTCGGTGGGACCGAGGTCGAGCGGGCGCGCGAGCGGTTGGAGCGCGCCGGCCTGCTTGCGGCGGGCGGCCGGCCCCGGCAACGGCCGCCGGCCGGCGAGGTCGCGGCGGCGCGCGAGAGGGCTGCCGGCGGCACTTCCGTCGCGAGGCTCGTCGCCGAGGACCGGTGACGACCTTCGCCGACTCCTCGGCCTTGCTGAAGCTCTACGTCGACGAGGAAGGTCACGAGCCGATCCGGCGCCTCGGCGCGCTCGTCGTCGCCGATGTCGCGAGACTCGAGGTTCCCGCCGCCCTGTGGCGCAAGCACCGGCTCGGCGAGCTCACGGCCTCGGACGCCCGGTTGCTGACGGCTGACTTCGAGGCCGACTGGTTCGGGACCGGCGAGGAGCCTCCTCGGTTCCTGGCAATCGCCCTCACCGGGAAGGTGCTCGACGATGCCGCGCGGCTGTGCACGTCTCACGGTTTGCGCGCGTACGGCGCCGTGCAGCTGTCGAGCGCCCTCGCGGCTCGCGGCGCCGACGAGACCTGCCGATCGATCGCCACGTTCGACGACGCGCTCCGCACGGCGGCCGGCGCCGAGGGCTTCGACGTTGTCCCGGCGGCCTCCTAGGGACGCGGCTCCAGGATGACGACGGGGATCTCACGCGTGGTGCGCGTCTGGTAGCTGCCGTAGTCGCTGTACACCTCGACGATCCGAGGCCACAACGCGTCCTTCTCCTCCGGTGTCGCCACCCGAGCTCGCATGTGGCGGTGGTGGCCGCCCATCGTCACCTCGACGTCGGGGTTGTCGCGCAGGTTGAGGTACCACGCGGGGTGGCGGTCGTCACCGCCGTACGACGCGACCAGGACGACGGTGTCGCCCTCCTGCACCGGAGACGTGAGCATCGTCGTGCGCCGCTTGCCGCTCTTTCGGCCCGTCGTGGTGAGCATGACGACGGGCATGCGCATCACACGTCCACCGACACGTCCCCCGCTCGCCGTGAACACGGCGCGGTGGATCCCGGTCACGAGCCGGGCCGCCGCGTCCTTGACCTGGTTCTGGAGCATGCCCTCACCTTAGGAGAGGGCGCGGTGTGTCAGATCCCCGGGACCAGCGGGCGCAACGCCGGGGCCGACGTCACCGGTGGCACTGTCGGGCGGCGGAACCATGGTGCGCCGTGGATGGCGGCCCACGCCTGTCCGTCCGCCGACTGCCACGACCAGAACGAGACCTCCGGCGCACCCTTCTGCGCGGCGACACCCATGAAGCGGAACAGCTCGGCCCGGGACGGCACGCCGGGGTGGCCCCCCTCGCCGGCGCCGTCGTAGGCCTGGCCGACGGGCAGGACGGGCTTGTGGAACTGGCGCAGGTTGTCGATGGCGCCGGCGACGTCGGCACCCGGCTCGCGGTTGAGCCAGTAGACCATCGGCGCGACAGCATCGAACTGCGCGACGGCGTGCGCGTACGGGAAGTTCCGCCGCCGCTCCGACGGACGAGGTACCACCGCGATGAGCGGGTAGCCGTAGCCGACTCCCTGCCGCAGGTAGGTGCCGTAGGCGAACGTCGCCTCCGGCGTGGCGCGCCAGTTCTCGATGTCGGACGCGAAGCCGTCGATCCGCTGATGCGCCGGCGTGGTGTACCTGATGGCCGCGAGCCCACGTTGCGCGTCGGCGCGCCAGTCGAGGAGCTGGATGTAGTCCCACCCGTAGACGCGGATGCCGGCGGCGTGGGCGAGCGGCAGGAGCTGGTCGAGGAAGCCCTGCGCGTAGAAGCCCTGGGCCGTCGAGCCCGTTCGCACGTAGAGATGGGTGAGCCCGATGTTGCGCGCGTCGATGACGATCGCAGCCGCGTTGCCGTCGTGGGTGCGCTCCGGCTCCCATATCCACATGCCCTTGCCCTCGGGCAGCGGCGAGCCCGGGGTGCCGTTGGGGCCCCCGGCCCGCAGCGTCACCGGGGGCGCGGGCTTGGCTGCGGGCTTGGGCGCCGGCTTGGGCGCGGGCGCGGCCGGCGCGGCAGGCGCGGGGCGGGTCGCAGCGCGGGCCCGGGCGGGCGCCGGTGACGCTGCGACGTGCCGGCGCCGCGGCCACGGGCCCGGCGCAGGTACCCCGGCCGTGCTCGCCGGGTCTGCAGCGGCGGCGGCGACGGCCGCCCCACCCGTCCGCCCGTGGGTCAGGGCGGTGCTGATGCCCCCGACCAGGAGGCCGCCGACCGCCAACCCGGCGAGGAACTGCCGCGCGCCCGCAGCCGTGAGATCACGCCATACCTTTGCCGCTCGCCCCGCCATCCGCCGTCCCCCCGTGGACCCCGCTGCCGGACCGTATCCCCTCGAAGGGTAGCGAATCCGACGCGGAGCGTATGGGCACTATCCCCACCGAAGCCCCGAAATCCCCCATTCGTGTGGAAGGGGACAGATTCAGACCCGGCCGTAGAGGATGGCCCGCTTGACCTCCTCGATGGCCTCGGTGACCTTGATGTCGCGGGGGCAGGCGTTCGTGCAGTTGAACGCCGTGCGGCACCGGAACACGCCGGAGCGCTGGTTGAGGATCTCGAGCCGCTCGCCCGCCGCCTGGTCGCGCGAGTCGAAGATGAAGCGGTGAGCGTTGACGATCGCGGCCGGGCCGACATACGACTCGTTGCCCCAGTAGATCGGGCACGACGTGGTGCAGGCCGCGCACAGGATGCACTTCGTGGTGTCGTCGAAGCGGGCGCGGTCTTCGGCGCTCTGGAGGCGCTCGGTGTAGCCGGGGTCGTCGGTGTTCACGAGGTACGGCATCACGGACCGGTACTGCTCGAAGAACGGTTCCATGTCGACGACGAGATCTTTGATGACCGGAAGGCCACGAATGGGCTCGATGGTGATGTCGAGCCCGGCCTTTCGTATGAGCAGCATACAGGCCAGCGCGTTCTCGCCGTTGATCACCATGGCATCCGACCCGCACACGCCGTGCGCGCACGAACGCCGGAAGCTGAGCGTGCCGTCGTGGTACCACTTGGCCGCGTGCAGCGCGTCGAGGACGCGGTCGCTCTCCTCCATCTCGACGTCGAACTCCTGCCAGTAGGGCTTGCGGTCGCGCTCGGGGTCGAACCGCTTCACCTTGAGATGGACCTTCACCAGCTCGGTTTCGGGCATCAGTACTTGCGCTCCATAGGGAGGTAGTTGCCGGGGGTGACCGGCTTGTAGTCGAGGCGGACGCCGTCGTCGGTGCGGTACGCGAGCGAGTGGCGCATCCAGTGCTCGTCCTCGCGGAGCGGATGGTCGTCGCGGAAGTGGCCCCCGCGACTCTCGGTTCGGGCACGGGCGGCCACGACGAGGCAGCGGGCCAGGTCGAGCAGGTAGCCGAGCTCGAGCGCCTCGGTGAGGTCGTAGTTGAACACCTCGCCCTTGTCCTGGATCGTGGCCCGCTCGTAGCGGGCGTCGAGCGCGTCGAGATCGGACGCCATCGACGCCAGGCTCTCCTCGGTGCGGAAGACCGACGCCTTGTCGGTCATGTGCTCCTGGAGCTCTTCACGTATGCGGGCGACGTTCTCGCCGGCGCTCGAGGCCTTCAGCCGTTCGATGCGATCGCGGACGTCGGCCTCGATGTCGGCTGGCGGGTCGGGGTGGCCCACGGTGTCGACATACGATGCCATCGCCTGACCACCGCGGCGGCCGAACACGACGATGTCGAGGAGCGAGTTGGTGCCGAGACGGTTGGCGCCGTGCACGGAGACGCACGCGCACTCGCCGGCGGCGTAGAGGCCGGGGAGCACCGTGTTGGCGGCGTCGATCACGACCTCGGCGTCGACGTTGGTGGGGATCCCGCCCATGGCGTAGTGGGCGGTGGGCTGGATGGGAATGGGGTCGGTCTTCGGCTCGAGGCCCTGGTAGGTGCGGACGAAGTCGGTGATGTCGGGGATCTTGGCGTCGATGTGCTCGGGCGAGAGGTGGGTGAGGTCGAGGTAGACGTAGTCCTTGTTGGGTCCCGCGCCGCGGCCCTCCCCGATCTCGGTGAGGATCGCCCGGCTCACCATGTCGCGCGGCGCGAGGTCCTTGATCGTGGGCGCGTAGCGCTCCATGAACCGCTCGCCCTCTGCATTGCGGAGGATGCCGCCCTCGGCGCGGGCCGCCTCCGACAGCAGGATCCCGAGCTTGTAGATGCCCGTGGGGTGAAACTGGAAGAACTCCATGTCCTGGAGCGGGATGCCCCGCCGGTACAGCAGACCGGGCCCGTCGCCCGTGAGCGTGTGGGCGTTGGACGAGATCTTGAACATCTTGCCGAACCCGCCGGTGGCGAACAGGACGGCCTTGGTGGTGAACACGTGGAGATCGCCGGTGGCGAGCTCGTAGGCCACGACACCGCCCACGCGGCCCTCGACGAACGCGATGTCGAGCACCTGGTACTCGTTGAAGAAGTTGACGTCGCGCGCCACGCACTGCTGGTACAGCGTCTGCAGGATCATGTGGCCGGTGCGGTCGGCCGAATAACACGCCCGCTTCACCGACGCCTCACCGTGGTTGCGCGTGTGGCCCCCGAAGGTGCGCTGGTCGATCTTGCCCTCGGGCGTGCGGTTGAACGGCATGCCGAAGTGCTCGAGCTCGATGACCGCGTCGATCGCCTCGCGGCACATGATCTCGGCCGCCGGCTGGTCGACGAGGTAGTCGCCGCCCTTCACGGTGTCGAAGGTGTGCCACTCCCAGGAGTCCTCCTCGACGTTGGCCAGCGCCGCGCACATGCCGCCCTGGGCCGCGCCCGTGTGGGAGCGCGTCGGGTAGAGCTTGGTGAGCACCGCCGTGCGGCACTTGCCCGCCGTCTCGATCGCCGCCCGCAGCCCGGCGCCGCCGGCGCCCACGATGACGGCGTCGTAGCTGTGGTGGTGGACCTTCACGGCTGCATCCTCGCATCGCGGCCACGAGCCGGAGAAATCACAGGGCCGTAGAAATTACGGAGTCGTAGCGGTTGGTGGCCTTGACGTCGTCGTGGACGAGGTCGAGCTCCAGCTCGAGTGGGCCCGCGGCCGCCGGGGCGACGGCCTGGATCGTGCCGATGCGCACACACCCGTCGACGGGGACGTCGCCTTCCCATGCCCAGCGGTGGCTCCCGCCCGTCCACCTCAGCGTCGCCGTCACGCGCACGTCCGCGAGCGGCACGCGGAGGTCGCTGACGACGTGCACGTCGAGGCTGACCGCGTCGCCGGGCGCATAGGCGGCGGCGGGGCGGTCGGCGACGACGATCACCGGCGCGCAGGCGTCGGCGAGCGCGCGGTAGCCGGCCTTCGGCGCCCGCTCGTGGTCGAGCACCGACCACGTGACGGCGGGGTGGGCATCGGCGAGGAAGAAGTGGGCGAAGCCACCGGTCGGCCGGTACTTGAGTCGCCGGAGGGTCTCGACGTGGTGCTTGATCACCGTCGCCTGGTAGGCCTGGGTCGCATCGCGCCACGCCTCGAAGGTGGCATGGTCCGCCGGCGGCACGTAGCGGTCGAACAGCGGCTTCTGGAGGCAGTGCGTGCGGGCGAGGCGTGGCCAGTCGAGGTCGGGCCAGCGCTCGGGCTCGATGAACTCGTCGGTGGTGGGCACCGCCTGCGCGCCGAACTCGGAGTAGAAGCGCGCCAGCCGGGGGAACCCGGCGAGCGCACGGGGCAGGTCGCGCTCGTCGCCGTGGTACCAGCCGAAGTAGAGGTGCGTGTCGGTGCCACCCGAGCCGGGGTGGGGGAGCACGCCGGAGTGAGGGATCACCGGCCGCGTCGGGTCGGCCTGCTCGAGGGCGCGGTGGATCGAGTGGTCGAGGACGGTCTTGTTCCACCCGGGCAGCTCCTGGGCGGCGATGAACGACGTGACCAGCGCGGCGGGGTCGGAGAACGAGCCCGGCTCGGCGTCGAGCCGGAAGGGCTCGTTGTGGCCGCACCAGATGGCGATCGACGGGTGATGGCCGAGGAGGTCGACGAGCTCCCGCGCCTGGCGCACCGCCTCCTTGCGCACGCCGCGCGCGTAACCCCACTGCAACGGCATGTCCTGCCAGACGAGCACGCCGGCCTCGTCGGCCGCGTCGTAGAGCTCGGGCCGGGTGACGTGGGCGTGGACGCGCAGGAGGTCGAGCCCGGCCGCCTTCGCCAGCTCGACGTCGCGCGCCAGCTCCGCCGGCGACGCCTCGGCCAGCTGCATGCGCGTCGGGCCGTGATTGGAGCCCTTGAGGAAGAGGCGCTCGCCGTTGACGCTCAGCACCCATCGCTTCATCCGCACCTGCCGCAGGCCGATCCGCAGGCGGCGCTCGTCGCTGAGCCTGCCGCCCGCTGTCGCCTCGACCCGCACCTCGTGCAGCGGCTGTGAGCCGAGGGCGTGCGGCCACCACAGCGCGGGTTGCTCGACGCTCACCTGCCACTCGACGCGGTTCTCCCCGGCAGCCAGCGGGTGCCGGGCCACGTGTTCGACCGCGCCGATCGTCGTGCGCACCTCGATGGTGTCGGCGTCGGCCGTGTCGAGCACGGCGCGGAACGAGACGGTCGCGCGCTGTTCGTCCGCGGCCGTGCACAGCGCGCGCAGTCGGACGATGCGCACCGGACCGCTCTCCTCGACTCGCACGGGCCGCCAGATGCCGCCCGGGTTCCAGTCGGGATCGAGGCAGTCCCAGTGCTGGAACACGCCGGTGAGGTTGCGCTTCGCCTTGCGGTCTTGCGGCCGCGTGCACGCGACCTCGACGGCCAGCACGTGGTCGTCACGCGCCTGCAGCGCGTCGGTGACCTCGAGGGTGTGCGGGAAGAAATAGCCCTCGGTATCGCCGACGTACGCGCCGTCGAGCCAGACGTCAGCCTGGTAGAAGACGCCGTCGAGCACCAGCCAGGCCCGCCGGCCAGGGCCGAGGAGCGCGTGCTCGAAGCGGCGGCGGTAGAGCAGGGGCCCGTCGTTGGACGCGAACGCCGGTGACGACCGCCAGTGGCCCGGCACGGCAAGCTCCGCCCACGAGGAGTCGTCGAGCTCGGGCGAGGGAAACGCCCGGCGCAGTCCCTCGTCCGCGCCGATCGCGCGCCAGGTCCCTGAGAGATCCATCTGGAAAAACGAGGCTACTTGCGGACCTCGAGCGGGCCCCTGACGATGGCGGTGACGGCGTAGCCACCACGGACCGGCCGGAGCGTCACGTCGAACGGACCGGGCCCGAAGCCGAGGTCGGTGGCGTCACGGGTGGCGTTTGCCGTGCGCACGCTGAACCGGCCGACGAGCGCAAGCGAGCCGGGCCCGAGCAGGTGGAGCCCTCGGGGTGGCAGCCCGATGAACGCGCCGCCGCTGGTGGTGAGGATGGTCTGGCCGTCGGCGAAGAAGTCGAGCCCGTCGCGCGGCGTGGCCAGCCCGCCCGCGCCCACGGCCACCGACGCGGTGGTGTGATAGAGCCCGGCCAGGAATGTGTGCTGGTGCGCGTCGAGCGCCCATCGCACGCCCGACGGCGTGGCGGTCACGTGGGCGACGCCCAGGTCGAGTCCGACGCCACCGGTCACGGTGAAGGGCTGGCCCTCGTCCCAGAAGATCGTCGTGCGACGACCGTCGGCAATCGCACCCTCGAGTGACGCGTGGCCGGCGTCGCGCGCCACGACGATCGTGAAGGGTGAGGGAAGGTTGCCCGCGTCCTGCGCATCAGCCGCGAGCGACGCGGCCCGGCCGGTGATCTCCGCCTGACCGGGCGGCAGGACCACAACCGTGCGGCCGTCGACGACGCGCGTTCGGGTGTGAACCCGACTTCCGGCGGTGCCACGGACCGCGATCACGGCGAGGTCGCTCACCAGCAGGAACGTCACGAGCCACCCGATGGCTCCGATACGGCGCTCCACGGGGCAAGGGTAGGGTGACGGGCATGTCGCGACCGGCCACGCTGGGGCAGCTGAGGGAGTCGGGATGGCAGTCCGTCCCGGTGAAGGAGGAGGTCCGGCGCAATGCCGCGGCCCGCATCGCCGCGGG
>VAXF01000316.1:0-589 GCA_005888395.1 Actinomycetota bacterium
CGGACCATATGGCGGCCGCGATCCCGAGCCAGTCGGCGATGATGCCCGCGAGGAGCGCGCCGATCGCGAAGCCGCTGTCGCGCCAGAACCGGTAGACGCCGACGGCGGACGCTCGCCAGCGAGGGTCGGCAACGTCGCCAACGGCGGCGAGCAGTGCCGGGTACACCATGGCGGTGCCCGCGCCGAGCGCGATGGCGCCGAGCGCCCACGACGCGAAGCCGTGGGTCGCGGCGATGGTGGCGATGGCGACGGCTTGGGTCCACATGCCAGCGACGATCAGCCGCTTGCGTCCCAACCGGTCCGACAAGGCGCCGGTGAGGAGCTGGCCCAGGCCCCAGACCGCGGGGTAGAGCGCGACGAGGACGCCGATACGTCCGACCGACAAGCCGTGGCTGGCGAAGAACAGCGGGAAGATGCCCCAGGCGAGTCCGTCATTGAGGTTGTTCACGAGCCCCGCTTGGCTCACGGCCGACAGCGCGGGCTCACGGAAGCTGGTGCGGACGAAGACCTCGCGGGTGGACAGGGCGGCGGAGTCGATGACGCCAGCCGCGGCTTCGTGGTGGGCGTGCCCGCGCGTCTCGCGCACGAA
>VAXF01000316.1:603-1683 GCA_005888395.1 Actinomycetota bacterium
GCCAAGGCCGAGGCCGGCGTAGGCGACGCCCAGATAGAACGGTTCGGGTCGAAGACCGGCGTGAGCGGCGATGTAGCCGGTGGCCAGCGCGGTGGCGGCGACCGCCCCGTAGCCGGCTGCCTCGTTGAGCCCCATGGCCAGGCCCCGGCGTTCGGGGCCGACGAGGTCGATCTTCATGATGACGGTGGTGGACCAGGTGAGGCCCTGGTTGACGCCGAGCAGCACGTTGGCGGCGATGATCCAGCCCCAGCTCGGGGCCCACATCAACAGCAGCGGGACGGGAACTCCGACCATCCAGCCGGCCACGAGCAGGGGCTTGCGGCCGACGCGGTCCGAGAGTGTGCCGGCCGCGAAGTTGGTCACGGCCTTCACCGCGCCGAACGCGACGATGAAGGTGAGCGCGGCCGTGAACGCGTGGAGGTGGAACACGCGCTCGGCGAGGAGCGGCAGGACGGTGCGTTCCTGGCCGATCATTCCGCCGACGAGCGCGTTGACGCCGACGAGCAGGGCGAACTGGGCCAGGTTGGCCCGCAGCCCGAGTCGAACGGGCGCGGCTGTCCTCACCATCGAATGGTGCCCGCCGCCTCCAGTCTTGTCAAGTAATCGTTTGAGTACTTGACATAGGACCGGCCGGGGCAGACGATGGCCGGCGTGGGTGATCGAGCGGCCAAGGACGCGCTCTACGCAGGCTTCGCCGAGGTGGCCAAGGCGTTGGCCAGCGGGCGCCGGGCCGAGATCGCGGATGTGCTGGCGCAGGGCGAGCGATCGGTGGACGAGATCGCCGAGGAGATCGGCCAGACCGTGGCCAATACGTCGCATCACCTTCGGGCGATGGCCCGGGCGGGGATACTCACGACCCGTCGCGACGGGACCCGCATCTTCTATGCGCTAGCCGGCGACCGCGTCGGCGAGCTGTGGTCGGCCCTACAGGATGTCGCGGCCACACACGTCGCTGGCCTCGAGAAGCTGGCGGCCGCCTACCTCGGCGACCGGGACGGCGTCGAGGTCATCGACCGCGAGGAGCTCACCCGGCGGCTCGAGCGGGGCGAGGTCGTCGTCCTCGACGTGCGGCCCGAGGCC
>VAXF01000059.1 GCA_005888395.1 Actinomycetota bacterium
GGCGCAGGTACGACACGTCGAGCCTGCGGTTGATCCTGCACGCCGCCGCGCCCTGCCCCGTGCCGGTGAAGCACCGGATGATCGACGCGTTCCCGTCCGCCGCCATCTGGGAGTTCTACGGCGCGAGCGAAGGCGGGGCGACGCGCATCTCGCCGGAGGAGTGGCTCGCCCATCCCGGCAGCGTCGGGCGTCCATGGCCGGGCACCGAGGTCGAGATCCGCGACGACGAGGGCGAGCTGGTCGCGGCGGGAGAGCGTGGTCGCGTCTACATCCGTCCGCCGGCGGCGGCCGCGCGGTTCCGCTACCACCGCGACGACGAGAAGACAGCACAGGCGTGGCAGGCGGACGCGTTCACCGTCGGCGACGTCGGTTACCTCGACGAGGACGGGTACTTGTTCGTCACCGACCGGTCCTCCGACATGATCCTGCGCGGCGGGGTGAACGTGTACCCGGCCGAGATCGAGCAGTGCCTCTACACGCATCCCGCCGTCGTCGACTGCGCCGTGCTCGGCGTGCCCGACGAGCGGTACGGGGAGGCGATCCTGGCGCTGGTCGAGGCGCGCCGGCCCGTGACCGCCGACGAGCTCGCCCGCCACTGTGGCGAGCACCTCGCCGGCTTCAAGTGCCCGCAGACCTTCGAGGTCGTGGCCGAGCTGCCACGCGACCCCAACGGCAAGGTGCTGAAGCGGCTGCTGCGGGAGGCCCACGGGGCGGGCGATCAGTAGCATCGGCTCCGTGCAAGGACTCGTCGCGTACGGCACCTACGTCCCTTACTGGCGGCTCGACCGCCAGCGCATCGCTGAGGGGTTGCTCACGCCCGCGGGCCGCGGCACGCGTGCCGTCGCCTCCTACGACGAGGACACGACGACCATGGGTGTCGAGGCGGCGCGGGTGGCGCTGGCTGCCGCACCCGAGGGCGTGCGGCCGCACGCGCTCTACTTCGCCACCTCGGCTCCCGCCTACGCGGACAAGACGAACGCGACCGCGATCCATGCCGCTCTCGGGTTGGACCGCGCCGGGTTCGCGGCCGACATGGCCGGCGCGGTCCGATCGGCCTTCGCGGCCGTCGGCGCCGCCCTCGACGGGTCGCGCCCGACGCTCGTCGTCCTGTCGGACACACGCACGGGGTTGCCGGGCGGCGCCGACGAGAGTGGCGGAGGCGATGCCGCTGCCGCGCTGCTCTTCGGCGAGGGACCGGTGCTCGCCGAGGTGATCGGCGGCGCCGACGCGAGCGAGGAGTTCCTCGAGCGCTGGCGACTGCCGGGCGACGATCACTCCCGCGTCTGGGAGGAGCGCTTCGGCGAGACCGCGTACGTGCCGCTCGCCGAGCAGGTATGGACCGAGGCCCTGAAATCGGCGGGGATCACACCGGATGCCGTCGATCATCTGGCGGTCTGCGGAGTCCACTCCCGGGCGGCGCGACGCTTCGTTGCCGGGGCCGGGGTGCGGTCCGAGGCGTTGCGCGACGACCTCACGGCTGTGATCGGCAACAGCGGTGCGGCTCACCTCGGGATTCTCCTCGCCGGCGTGCTCGACCAGGCCGCGCCGGGCGACACGGTTGCAATCCTGCAGATCGCCGACGGGGCGGTGTGCCTCCTGCTACGCGTCACGGACGCGATCACCGGCTACCGCGAGCGGCGGGAGACCGCCCACACGCTCGCCGCCCAGATCGCGTCGGGTCGCACCGATCTCGCCTATCCCACCTTCCTCACGTGGAAGGGCCAGCTCCACCGCGAGCCACCGCGTCGTCCGGACCCCACCTCGCCGGCGGCGCCGCCGTCGTTGCGCCACGAGGCGTGGAAGTTCGGCTTCACCGGCAGCCGGTGCGTCAACTGTGGCACGCGCCACCTGCCTCCGGCGCGGGTGTGTATCTCGTGCGGCGCCGTCGACCAGATGGTGCCCGAGCGGCTGGCCGACGCGGCCGGGCGCATCGCCACCTTCACCGTCGACCGCCTGGCGTTCTCGCTGAGCCCGCCCGTGGTCGCGGTCGTCGTCGACTTCGACGGCGGTGGGCGGATCCGGTGCGAGATGACCGACGTCGACCCGGCGACGGTCGCCATCGGCGACCGCGTCGAGATGACATTCCGCAAGATCAGTACTGCCAACGGGATCCACAACTACTTCTGGAAGGCACGACCCGCACAAGGAGAGAGCTGATGGCGTCGAGTGGTATCCGAGACCGCGTGGCCATCGTCGGGATGGGCTGCACCAACTTCGGCGAGCACTGGGACAAGGGCGCCGACGACCTGCTGGTCGACGCCGCGACCGCGGCCTTCGACTCGGCCGGCGTCACCAAGGACGACATCGACGCGTTCTGGCTGGGCACGATGGGGTCGGGGATCTCCGGGCTCACGCTGTCGCGTCCGCTTCGGCTCGACTACAAGCCGGTGACCCGCCTCGAGAACATGTGCGCCACCGGCTCGGAGGCGTTCCGCAACGCGTGCTACGCCGTGGCGTCGGGTGCGATCGACGTGGCCATGGCCATCGGGGTCGAGAAGCTCAAGGACGGCGGGTTCTCGGGGCTGGTCGTCTCCTCGCCACCATCCGACGGCACCGGCGCCGAGCTCACCGCGCCCGCGCTGTTCTCGCTGCTGGCCCCGGCGTACTCCAACAAGTACGGCGTCGACCCCGACGAGATGAAGGAAGTGCTCACGCGGATCGCATGGAAGAACCACTACAACGGCGCGCGGAATCCGCGGGCTCAGTTCCGCCGCGAGGTGGCCAAGGAGACGATCGCCTGCTCGCCGATCATGGCCGGCCAGCTCGGCATCTTCGACTGCTCCGGCGTGTCCGACGGCTCGGCCGCGGCCGTGATCGTGCGGGCCGAGGACGCGCATCGCTACACCGACAAGCCGATCTACGTGAAGGGCTTGTCATTCATCGCCGGCCCCGCCCAGGGCGCGGTCAGCAACGACTACGACTTCACCACGTTCCCCGAGATCGTCCGGGCGGCCGAGGACGCCTACCGGCAGGCCGGGATCGACGACCCGCGCGCCGAGCTGGCCATGGCCGAGGTGCACGACTGCTTCACGCCGACCGAGCTCGTGATCTACGAGGACCTCGGGTTCGCGGAGCGGGGCTTCGGCTGGAAGGAGGCACTGGCGGGCACGTTCGACCTCGACGGCGAGCTGCCGGTGAACCCCGACGGCGGGCTCAAGGCGTTCGGCCACCCGATCGGCGCCAGTGGGCTGCGCATGCTGTTCGAGTGCTGGCTCCAGCTGCGGCAGGAGGCGCCGCCGGAGCGCACCATCAAGTCGATCGCCGCCGGCCGCAAGCTGGCCCTCACCCACAACCTCGGCGGCTCACCCGGCGAGTGCGTGTCGTTCGTCTCGGTCGTGGGCAGCGAGCCGGCCGCGTAACTACCGGGCGTGAGGACGAGATGGCAGTCGTTAGCCGACCGGTATCTCGACCTCATCCGACGTTGAGGACGGCTCCCCGGATCTCCTCGGACGGGTCGTGGTACTGGTTGAAGGCGAACCCGAAGCCGAGCCAGACGCGCGTCGCGCTGGTCGGCGATGCGAGCGGCTGGTTACCCGTGCCGGTTCGGAAGAAGCCCTGTTCCGCCACGTAGCGCCCGGCCGACCTCTTGTGGAGCTTCATGTCGCTGTAGCCGAGGCAGCCGACCTGAGTGACCGCGCTGGCATCGGCCCACATCGTGGGCGACCGGTACACGACCAGCTCCGACGCGAGGGTGCCCGGGTGGCGGCCACAGTCGGTGTTGCCTCCCATCACGGCGTACCACCAACCGTCGGCGCCGCGGACGAAGTCGGGACCGACCGACAGCTGTGGCATCACGAAGGGCGGGGCCGAGCGGTCGTCCTGCCACACGATCCCATCGGCCGAGACCATCAGGCGGTTCTGGCGACAGGCAGCGTCGGTGCAGAGGAACTCCGTGTGGCTCATCCGGTACACGGACGCGCCCGCGTCCCACACGACACTCGGTTGGCCGCAACCCCACGCGTCCTGACCGGGCGTGATGAGCGCGGCGCAGTCGACGGCCGGAGTCGAGGAGCGCGTCCACGTGATGCCGTCGTCCGAGAAGGCGACGCCCACCGCGTTGGGTCCGGCGCTCGCGGTGCCCCGGCCGTGGATGCCCGTGTACCACATCGCCCATCGGTGGCCGCCGACGTTCTGCAGCACGGACGGATCGCACACGTGACGGTCGTCCCAGGCGCCGGAAGCTCCGACTGTCAGGGCGATCCTCGGGCTCGACCAGTTGACGCCGTCGCCGGATGTCGAACGGAAGATGCCGTCGCCCGAGTAGCCGTCCGAGCCCGTGTACACGCCGCACTCGTACATGACCCACTGGCCTGCGGCGGCGTCGCGCACGATCGAGGGCGCGTAGTCGTAGCCCTGATGGGAGAAGTTGAAGCCCTGGTACGTCATGTTCAGCGCCGCGTCGGCACCGGTTGGCAGCAGCCACGCGACGGCCGTGGCGGCCAGCACCGCAAGGAGAACGCGCTTCACCAGGCCCCCGGACGTCCACCATGGCCGGTTGAGGTGTCCGGCCGAGTCGTCGCGAATGGTACGGACGCGGCGTTCGTGCGGCTATGGCCCGCTCGGGCTATTTCCTGTGTCCGATTGCCTAGTCAGGGGCCACTTCTACGCCCGAGGGCTAGGTTCGCGGCATGCCGGTGATCTGCAGCGACTACCCGCACGCCGAGGGCATGGCCCGGCCACTCGACGACTACCGCGCCGCGATGAAGCCGGTCGAGGGCGAGGCCGAGCGCCTGCTCTACGAGGGCAACATCGCCTGGCTGATGGGCGCCGGCGCGTCTTGACCACGGAGACGTCGACCGGGGCTCACGTCGACCCCGGCGACCTCGCGCCACGGCACGACGTGCCGCGCGGCGGCCGCAGCGGCTTCACAGTCGTCGGCGACAGGCAGGTCCACTACCTCGAGTGGGGCCACCGCGGGCTGTCGCCGATCCTCTGCCTGCATGGCGGCGGCCAGACGGCGTACATGTACGAGGAGCTCGGCGCGTTCCTGGGCGGCCGGCACCATGTGCTCGCGCCCGACATGCCCACCCACGGCGACTCCGACCCGCTGCCCGACTTCGACATGACGCGTGACGCGCTGGCGGCATCGTTCCCACCAGTGCTCGAGCAGTTCGGCTTCGACCGCTCCGTGGTGGTGGGCGCGTCCCTCGGTGGCATCACCGCCATCACCCTCGCCGCGGCCCGGCCCGAGCTCGTCGCCGGCATCGTGCTCATCGACGTCGGCCATCGCCTCGAGGAGGAGGGCGTCCGCAAGATCATGGCGTTCATGGGCGCGCACGAGTCCTTTGCCAGCCTCGAGGAGGCAGCGCGCGAGATCGCGGCGTACCTGCCGCACCGCAAGGAGGTTCGCCCCGAGAGCCTCACCCGCAACCTGCGCCAACGCGCCGACGGGCGCTGGATCTGGAAGCACGGGTTCAGCCGCCGGGCGGCGCGGGCGCGGCTCAACTCGGGCGAGGCAGAGCTCGACTGGCGCGACACGCTGGCCGGCCTCGACGAGGACGCCCGCTCGCTGCGCTGCCCTGTGCTCGTGCTGCGCGGCGCCTTCAGCGACGTGCTCTCCGACGAGGGCGCCGAGGAGATCGCGTCGATCATCCCCGACGCCCGTCTCGCCACGGTCCAGAAGGCAGGCCACCTCGCCGCCGGCGACAACCCCGAGTCGACCGTCGGCCTCGTCGCCGGCTTCCTCGACCAGCTCGGCTGGTAGCCAACCGGCGGAGCTTTTGTCAGCAGGAAGTCACCCTCTGGGGTGAATTCCTGCTGACAAAACGGTGGGAGTTGGGGGTCAGTCGCCGGTGGTGCCGTCGAGCTGCTCGCGGAGGATGTCGAGGTGGCCGCAGTGGCGGGCGGTCTCCTCGAGCATGTGGCCGAGGACCCACCGGAGCGTGGGCTTGCCGCCCCGCCAGCTGTGGACCGCGACATCGTCGACGCCGGCGGCGGCGGTGACGGCGCGCGATCGCTCGCACGCCGCCTCGTACCGGGCGCAGACCGATGTGGTCGTCTCGTCCTCGCCGATGGCCCACGAGTCCTCGCGCAGGTCGGCGTCCAGGCCGGCGAACATCACCGGGAACCACGACAGCTCGACGTTGGCGAGGTGCTGCACGATCCCTAGCAGCGAAGTGCCCGACGGAACCATGGGCCGGCGGGCGTCGTCCTCCGACACGCCGGAGACCTTGTGCACGACGATGGCGCGGTGGTAGTCGAGCAGCGCGGCGAGCGTCTCCTTCTCACCGGCGATCAGCGGCGGCCGGTAGGGGTTGGGCTCGAGCCGTGGCGGCAGCGTCACTTCCGTGGTAGCTGGATCGCGCGGTCGGCGATGATGTTCTTCTGCACCTCGGTGGTGCCGGCGCCGATCGACGTGTAGCGCTGCCACACGTAGTTGTAGGGCCAGTGCCCGCTGTCGACCGAGTCGGGACCACCCTTGGCGAGGACGCCCGCCGGCCCCAGCATGTCGACGCCGAGCTCGGCCAGCGTCTGCGAGAGATAGCTCCACTGCAGCTTGGCCAGCTGCACCTCGGGCCAGCTCT
>VAXF01000060.1 GCA_005888395.1 Actinomycetota bacterium
TCGGTATGACGCACCGTCGCCGTGACATGACAGCCGGCCGCGGCCGCCAGCTGGACGGCGGCCGTGCCGACGCCCCCGGCCGCGCCGTGCACGCACACGCGCTCGCCCATCGCCAGCCCGCATTGCGTGAAGAGCGCATCGTGGGCCGTGGTGAACGCCTCGGGGAACCCGCCCGCCTCGTCCCAAGCGAGGCCGTCGGGAACGGGAAGCGCGTGGCGCTCGTGAACGAGGGCGAGCTCGGCCTGGGCGCCACCGCCGACCACGGCCATCACCCGGTCGCCGGTCGAGAAGCGGGCGACGTCCCGCCCGATACCCACCACCTCCCCGGCGAGCTCCATTCCGGGAATGTCGGGCGGGCTCCCCGCAGGCGGCGGGTAGAGACCCTGTCGCTGGAGCAGGTCGGCGGCGTTCAGCCCTGCGGCCTCCACTCGCACCAACAGCTCGCCGGCGCCGGGTTGGGGGTCGGAATGGTCGCGCGTCTCGAGGCGGCCGTCGACGATCGTGACGGCGCGCAACGCGTCCTACACGAGCGTCTTCAACAGAGCGCGTGTCCGCGGACGCTCTTCGCGCGAGCCGAACTCAGCGGCGACGAAGTCGGTCGCGCCCGTCTCTGCGATGCGCTCCATCTGATCGCGCACCGACGACTCGTCGCCGATGACGGCGACGTCCTCCGGGCCGGACGCGCCCTCGCGGTCGAGCATGGCGCGGTACGAGGGAAGCGTGCCGTACACGACGAATGCGCGCGCGGCGCGCTCGCGTGCCGCGGCCACGTCGTCAGTGACGCACACCGGCAGACCGACCGCGACGCGCGGCGCTCCGCGTCCCGCGGCGTCGGCGGCAGCGTTGATCGAAGGCACGATGTGCGACTCGAGCGTCGCCGGCCCCGTCATCCACGTGACCGTGCCATCGGCTTGCGCGCCGGCGAGACGGAGCATCACCGGCCCGAGCGCCGCCAGCAGCACCGGGAACGGCTTCGCTCCGTTCGCCGTGATGGCGCCGTTGGCCGACAGGGTCTCGCCAGTGAACGCCACCTTTCCTTCGCGAACGAGCGGCAGGAGGATGGCGAGGTACTCGCGCATGTGGCGGGCGGGCTTCTCGAACGAGTAGCCGAACATCCCCTCGATCACGACCTGGTGCGAGAGGCCGATGCCGAGCACGAGGCGGCCGCCCGTCGCGGCCTGGGTGCTGAGGGCCTGCTGCGCCAGCACCATCGGGTGACGCGGGTAGCTGGGGATCACCGACGTGCCGAGCTCGATGTCGGGCACCTCGCGGCCGGCGACGGCGATGGCGGTCAGGGCGTCATGGGCGAAGATCTGGGGCAGCCAGGCGGAGGCGAAGCCGTCATCGGCGACCTGCCGCACCGCTGCGACCACCTCGTCGATCGTGCCCCGCGCCACCGGGTCCCCCAGGAAGATGCCGACGCGCACGGGCGGACTCTAGGAGCTACGGCCCCGGGGCGGGGTTGGTCCCTTTTTCCACAGGTTTTCCTTCTTGTGATCCACAGGCCTGCGAGCCGAAGGTGACGGCGGGGGAGGGGCCCATGGTCGTCGAGGCGTCGAGACTGGCCGCAGAGCTGCGGCGGCGTCGTGTCGGGCGCCCCGCCCTGCTGACGGCGCTCGACGGCGTCACCCGGTCGACCTGGTTGCCGGCCGAGCCTCGCGCCGTCCCCACGCCGCTGCTCGTGCTGGCGGCCGTCTCCCTCGCCCGAACGCCCTAGGGCCTTCCGGCGCCCACCAGGTCGCTGCGGTAGATGCCGGCGTAGCGCACGGGCACGCCGGCGTGTGACGCCTCGATCATCGTCCCGCTGCCCACGTAGATGCCGACATGGTGGATCGGGCTGCCGTAGAAGACGAGGTCACCCGGCTCGAGGTCGGAGAGCGGTATGTGCGTCGTGGCGCCGTACTGGGCCCCGGCCGAGTGCGGCAACGAGACGCCGCCCGCGCGCCACGAGTAGAGGGTGAGCCCGGAGCAGTCGAAGCTGTCGGGCCCGGCGGCGCCGTACTCGTAGGGCTTGCCGATCTGCTGGCGCGCCATGTCGACGGCGGCCGCCGCCCCACTCGACGACGGAACACCCGTGACGACGTCACCGCCGCTGCTCGCGGATCGCGCCTGGCGCGACGCGATCAGTGTCGCGGCCCGGCGCTGGTCGGCGGCGGCGCGGCGCTGTTGGTCGGCCTGCACGAGCGAGCTCAACTCACCTCGCACGCGCGCCAGCAGCGCCTGCTGCTGGTCGAGGATGGCCAGCGCGGCGCGCCGGCGGGCCGCCACGTTGGCGGCCGCGGATAAGGCCTGGCGGCGCACCGAGCTGAGCTGCGACTGCTGGACGACGAGGTCCTCGCGCGCGGCGCGCAGGTCGTCGAGCGCGCGCCGGTCGGTGCCCGCCGCGACCTGCAGGTACTGCTGGCGCACGGGCAGCTGGCTGCCGCTGCCGTTCATCAGCTGGATGGCCTGCGAGAGCCCGCCGCCGGCGACGTAGGACTCCACCGCCCGCGAGGCGACCCGCTGGGCGACGGTGGCCACCCGCAGGTCGGTGACGCGGACCTTGTCGGCCGCCGCGCTCAGGCTCGCCTGCGCCTGGGCCACTCGCAGGTGCGCCTGGTTGAGCTGCTCGTCGAGGACGCTGATGCGGTTGCCGACCGCGTCGAGCTGCCCCGCCAGGCGCCGGGCCTCGGCCTGCTTCTGGGCGACGGTGGTGGCGCCGGCCGACGGCGCGCCGAAGAAGGGGATGAGGGAGGCGACTACGACGAGTGCCGCGCCCAGCCGCCGTCGGTGATGTGGGGTCATCTCGGCCTCACTCCTGACAGGCCTGCGGGCTCTCCCCCCGGGGGTCCGCCCGGTTGTGAACAAGTTCACAACGCGGGCGGGAAGTTAGTGCGGATGGCCTACCGGAAGCAACAACCGACCTCGGCGCCCCGGTAGCGTCGCAGGCGTGGCCACGCACAGGGTCGAGCACGATTCCATGGGTGAGGTGAAGGTGCCGGCCGATGCCCGGTGGGGGGCGCAGACGCAGCGGGCGGTCGACAACTTCCCCATCTCCGGGCTGCGGATCGAGCGCCGGCTCATCGCCGCGCTGGCCACGATCAAGGGCGCGGCCGCGCTCGAGAACGCCCGCCTCGGGATCGTCGAGCGCCCGATGGCCCGGGCCATCGCCGAGGTCGCCGGCGATGTGGCGGCGGGCGACTGGGACGGCCACTTCCCGATCGACGTCTACCAGACCGGGTCCGGCACGTCGTCGAACATGAACGCCAACGAGGTGATCGCCAACCTGGCCTCCGAGCGGCTTGGCGCTCCGGTGCACCCCAACGACCACGTCAACGCGTCGCAGTCCTCGAACGACGTGTTCCCTTCGGCCATCCATCTCGCCGCGACCGACGCGTTCGTGAACGACCTCGTCCCCGCGCTCCGCCACCTCGCGTCGGCATTGCGTCGCCGGCAGCGGAAGTTCAAGTCGGTCGTGAAGTCGGGACGCACCCACCTGATGGACGCCACGCCGGTGACGCTCGGCCAGGAGTTCGGCGGCTACGCGGCCGCCGTCGAGCACGACGTCGAGCGGTTGGAGGCCTGCCTGCCCCGTCTGGGCGAGCTCCCGCTCGGCGGCACTGCGGTCGGTACCGGCATCAACGCGCCCAAGGGCTTCGCGCGCGGCGTCATCAGGCGGATCACCGAGCAGAGCGGCCTGCCCGTGTCGGAGGCACGCGACCACTTCGAGGCCCAGGGCGCGCGTGACGCTCTCGTGGAGGCGTCCGGTGCCCTTCGCGTGGTCGCCGTCTCGCTCGTCAAGATCGCCAACGACCTCCGGTGGATGGCGAGCGGCCCGCGGACGGGCCTGGGCGAGATCCACCTGCCCGACCTCCAGCCGGGCTCGTCGATCATGCCGGGCAAGGTCAACCCGGTCGTGCCCGAGGCCGTGCTGCAAGTGTGCGCGCAGGTGCTGGGCAACGACACGGTGGTTGCCGTCAGCGGCGCGGCAGGCAACTTCGAGCTCAACGTGATGTTGCCCGTCATCGCCCGCAACCTCCTCGAATCGGCCCGCCTGCTCGCGTCGGTGTCGCGTGCCTTCGCCGACAAGTGCATCGCGGGCATCGAGGCCGACGAGGAGCGCTGCCGGCGCAACGCCGAATCGTCCCCGGCGATCGCGACCGCGCTCACCCCTCACATCGGCTACGAGGAGACGGCGCGCGTCATCAAGCAGGCGACGACCGAGGGCAAGACCCTGCGCGAGGTCGTTCTCGCCCGCAAGCTGATGACGCCGGAAGAGGTCGACCGCGCCCTCGACGTCGAGGCTATGACCAAAGGCGGGATCGCCAAGTAGCTACGCGAGCGCCGGACTGCCGGGGAAGGGGGCGGGGTCGTGCGGCCCCGGGATGACGGGCTTGGTCCAGCTCATGCGCCGCGAGAGCTCTTCGGTCAGCCGGCGCCAGCCGGGCGGGTCCCACCCTTCGGCCGCGTCGACCACCTCGCCACCCATGCCGACGTGGACGATCGCGGGCAGGTGCTCGAGCCCGAACGTCTTGATCGCTTCGCGCTCCGGGTCGGCGAAGGTCAGGATCTCGCCCGCCCAGGGCCCGAGGAACAGCCGGGCCTCGTCGGGCGTGCCGGCCACGAGCCATGCAACCCGGCAGTCGGCCTGGTCGTAGACAGTGAGCACGCGCGCCGCGGTGTCGATGATCCACGCGCTCTCGTACGTGAACGGGTCGAGCGCGACCAGCACGAGGTCGAACATGGTGAGCCAGCCGGTGAGCGTCTGGCCCGGCCCGTTGATGGGGGTCAACACGAGGTCGGGCGCCGGGTTGGTGGCCACCACGGCGGCGGAACCTAGCCGCGGTACCCTCGCTCCAGCGAGGTACCAACTCCGGGGGGAGGGAACGCGTGCTCTACAACGGTGGGATCTACAGGGCGCTGCTGGTGGGCCACATCATGATGGTCATCATCGGCTTCGGCGCGGTGTTCCTGGGTGGTGTCTACGGCAACCTGGCCAAGAAACGGCAGGGCCGTGAGGGTCAGGCCATCGCCGAGGCCGCGTACCACGTGGCCGGCGAGGTCGGCGAGAAGTTCATCATGGCGGTGCCGGTCTTCGGCGTCCTGCTGGTGCTGGCGAGCCACAAGGCGGCCAAGTTCAGCCAGACATGGGTGTGGCTGGCGCTGATCCTGTTCGCCATCGCCTTCGGCGTCGCCCAGGCGGTGCACATGCCGAACCTGCGGCGCATGAACGCGCTGATGGGCGAGCTCAACGCCATGCAGCCCGCGCCGGCCGGTCCCGGCGCCATGGCCGGCCCGCCGCCGCAGGTGCTCGAGCTGTTAGCCCGGGGCAAGAAGGCGGCGATCGTCGGGACGTTCCTCAATGTCATGGTGATCGTGCTCGTCGTGCTCATGGTCTGGAAGCCGGGCCTCTAGCCCGCCGGCGGTAACGTCCGGCCGGTGCACCCGATCGAGCGGCTGCGGTACGTCGCTCGGGCCGCGGGCGAGGGCCCGGCGCTGCTGGCGAGAGAGGCCGCGGGCGCGCTGGCCTCGTTCGCCGGCGACCCCCCCGGCCTGGTCACCGCCTGCCGCCGGCTCGTCGACCGGCAGCCGGCCTCCGGTCCAGTGTGGTGGCTGGCGGCGCGGGTGCTGACTGCCGGTGACGCGAGCGCCGCCGCGTGGCAGGCAGTGGAGCTGCTCGACGACGACGGTACCGCCGCCGCCCTGGCGTCGGCCCTACCCCAGGACGCGCTCGTCACCGTCATCGGCTGGCCCGAGCAGGCGGGAGACGCGCTCCGGCGACGGGGCGACTGCCGCGTGCTCGTCGTCGACGCGTGTGACGACGGCGAGCCGTTCGTCCACTGGCTGGCGAGGGCGAGCGTCGAGGCCGAGCTGGTCGACCCCGAAGGAGTCGGCGCGGCGGCGGCCGCCAGCGACGTCGTCCTGCTCGAGGCCACCGCTCTCGGTTGCGGTGGCTTCGTCGGCGCCGCCGGCTCGCGCGCCGCGGCCGCGGTCGGCCGGCACGCGCGCTCCACGGTGTGGGTCGTGGCCGGTGTGGGCCGGGTGCTGCCCGATCGGATGTGGCTGGCGCTCGCGGGCCGGATCGACGACGGAGAGCCGTGGCACGCGCCCGACGAGGTGGTGCCGCTCGACCTGGTCGACGCCGTGGTCGGTCCGAGGGGGCTCGAGCAGCTGGGGGACGCGCTGCGCCGCGCCGACTGCCCCGTCGCCCCCGAGCTCTTGCGGGGGCCGGCGTAGATGAAGCAGCGCGACCGCATCAAGATGACGCCGGACGAGATCGACGCGTTCGTGCGCGGGCGCCACACGATGTCGGTGGCGACCGTCGGCCCCGACGGTCGCGTCCACCTCGTGGCCATGTGGTACGGCTTCCTCGACGGGACGCCCGCGTTCGAGACCTACCGGAAGTCGCAGAAGGTGGTGAACCTGCTCCGTGATCCGCGGATGACGTGCATGATCGAGGACGGCGACACGTACGAGGAGCTGCGGGGCGTCGAGCTGGTGGGCACGGGCGAGGTGGTCGAGGACGAGGACCGTCTGCTCGAGGTCGCCCGCAGCGTCGTGGCGCGGTATCACGCCCTGACGGGCGAGGAGGCGGAGGCGATGGCCCGCATCCTCATGCGCAAGCGGGTGGCCGTGAAGGTCAACGTCGAGCACGTGGTGTCGTGGGACCACGGGAAGATGGCGATGCCC
>VAXF01000061.1 GCA_005888395.1 Actinomycetota bacterium
ATCCGTGTCGGCGCCTCAGCCGGCGGAGGCCGTGACCTCGACGAGCTGGTCGAGGCCCACCCCCCAGCCGTAGGAGTGGATCTGACATGCCGTGTCGCTCGGCAGGCCGCTGTGGCGCAGCCGCAGGATCGTTCCTTCTCCGTCCGCCTCGAGCACCACCTCGACGGTCGAGGCCCCGGGGAGGAGACCCTCGATCCCTTCCCAGCCCCAGCTGAAGACCACTCGTGTCGGCGGCTCCACCTCCAGGTACTCGCCACGGGCGATGTACCCGGAGTCGTTCTGGGTGACGCGAAACACGCCGCCGGGTCGCGGGTCGAGCTCGGCGGCGACGCCCTGCCACAGGAGGTAGCGCTCGGGGTCGGTGAAATACGCGAACACCGTCGCGGGCGGTGCCGCGATGCGCCGCTCGAGCTCGATGACGCCTTCCGGCAGCGCCTGCTCAGGACCGGTGGTCACCGCTTCCCTCGCTTGGCCTCTTTCTCGGCAAGGTCGGCGAGGCGGTCGAGGTCGGTCTCCCACATCTTGAGCAGGACACCCTTCAACGGCCCGAGTCCCGCTCGATCGGCGCGGTAATAGCGCGTCGTCCCGGATCGACGGGTGCGCACGAAGCCGACGTCCTCGAGCACGCGCAGGTTCTGCGAGATCGCGGGCCAGCTCACGCTGAAGTGCGACGCGATGTCGCCCGACGAACGCTCCCGATCCCATACCAACCGGAGGATCTCGCGACGGCGAGGGCTGGCGATCGCCCGCAGGGCGGCTTCCTGCACGTCCCCAGCTAACCACGGAGCGGCCCAGATTGCGAGGCTTGACCTTAATTAAGATGTGCATTTAGGGTGAGCAGATGACGACTCGACCGCTGGAGACGGTCTACGAGGAGACCCGGACGCGGGTCGTCGGGCTGATCAGGGATCCGGGCGGCGACGTCGCCGCGAGCGCAGCCGCTGTCGCGGTACCGGCCTGTCCGTCCTGGTCGGTGCGCGACGTGCTCGCCCATGTCACCGGCCTGTACTCCGACATCGTGTCCGGGAACATCGGGGGAGCCGCGACCGACGCGTGGACGGCCGCCCAGGTCGAGGCCCGCCGCAGCATGACGATCGACGAGCTGCTCGCCGAATCGGACGAGGTCGGTCCGAAGCTGGCGGCCATGATCGACGACTTTCCCGGCCGGTACGGCGCTCAGGTGGTCGCGGACCTCGCGGTGCACGAGCACGACATCCGGGGCGCGCTGGGGCGCCCCGGTGCGCGCCGTTCGGGCGCGGTCGCCGTGGGCACCGAGTTCCTGCTGGGAGCCGTGGTCGGGCCGGGCGCCGCGGCGCTCGGCGTTGGCCCGGTCGAGGTGCGGTCCGGCGAGGGGTGCTGGACCGTGGGCACCGGAGAGTCGGCCTCGGGTGAGCCCGAGGCCGCGATCGCCGCCGCGATCGCCGCCACCGCGGCATCGGCTGAGGTCGAACCGGCCGCCGGCCCGGAGCCCGTCGGCGAGATCAGTGCTGATCCGTTCGAGTTGTTCCGCGCCTTCACCGGTCGCCGGAGCGCAGCACAGATCCGCCGCTTCGGATGGACGGTCGACCCCGAGCCGTACCTCGCGCTGTTCGACCTGTGGCCGTTCACGATCCGGGAGACCGACCTCGTCGAGTGACGGAGCGGCGAGCGTCAGTCAGCGCAGGTCGCGGAGCGCGTCGTCGAGGTCGAGGACACCACGGGCCCACCCGCCGAACGCACGCGCCTGGGCGGCCTCACCGGCCGGCACGAGCAGGAGCGCGGCGTGGGCCCGGCGGGCGCCGCGGCTCTTTTCGGGAAGGAAGCCGACGGGACCGACGGTGCCGCCGGGCTCGACGGTGCCGGTCGCCGCGATCGCCCTCCCGAGAGCCAGATCGCGGTGGCCGAGCATGTCGGTCAGCGCAAGGGCGAAGATGAGCCCGCCCGATGGTCCGCCGATCGCACGCCGGCGGAAGGTGACGCGGAACGGCAGCGTGAAGGTCGGGTTCCGGGTCTCCAGCATCACCGGGAACCCGGTGCCCGGGGCGGGTGGGGGATCGAGTGACAGCGCGAGCCGTTCGTCGGCGCGTTCGATGCGCAGCGCGAGCGGCGAACCCGACCGGTGCTCCGCGGTGAGCCGCGCCACGTCCGGGGCGGTGCGTACGCGCGTGCCATCGACCGCGACGATGACGTCGCCGGCGCGCAGGTCGCCCGCGCCGGACCGGCCGGAAACGTCGTCGACGACCGCTCCGTCGCCATCGAGGTGGATGTCGAGACCGACCGCTCGGGCCGCGGCCGCGGCCGCGGCCAGCTGGCTGTGCCGGAACAGCTCCTGGTCGGGGCCGTTGGTCGTGGGCCGGATGGACCGGGACGAATGGTCGTGACCGGCAGGCAGCGTTCGGAGGTGCCGGGCATAGGCCAGCAGCGCGCCGAACGCGTTGGGCCGGGACGTGCGCACTGCAAGGAGGAGGTAGCGACCGTGCAGCGGGTGGACGGGGTAGCCGCTGACGGTGATGTCGTGGGACACGTCGATGGCGGGGAGCGGGTGGACCACGGCGATCGGCGGGTGGTACCGGAGGCCGATGCCGAGGACGGCGGCCAGCACACAGAGGCCGATGCCGGCGCGAGCCCGCCACGAGAGCGGTTGGCGCCGCCGGCGTGCCTCACTCGCAGGGCTGTCCCGGAGTGGGGTGCGCAGGGCGAGCACGAACAGCGACCGAGGCTGCACGGGTCGCCCCGGCCGGACTTCGAGCGATACCAGCCGGCCGAGATGCGCCCGGGCCTGGGCCCGCGCCCGCTTGATCTCCGCCCAGTCGACGGCCGCCTTGGCCCGGAGCGTCGCGAGGTGGGCGGCGTATTCGCCATCGGCAACGCCCGGGAAGAGGCGCCGCTGAACCGGACGCATGTCCTCGACGAGTGGGAGCAGGTGACGGCTCCCGACGACGAAGGCGCGCACCGGCGTGTTGGCTTTCACGGTCGCCGGCTGCGGGCCACAGCCGAGGATCGCGATCTCGCCGACGTGGCCTCCCGCCATCACCTCACCCACGTGCCTCCCGCGTCGGGTTTGGACCGCGGAGCCGGTGTGCACCAGGAAGAACCAGTAGCCGATACGGCCCTCGTGCAGCAGCATCTCGCCGGGATCGAACTCGACCTCGTCGGCGGCCACTGCCCACCGCCTGATCTCCGAGCGGCGCAGGCCGCTCAGTAGCGGATGCTCCGCCAGGCGTTCGTGGCGGTCGTCCCAGCCGACCCTCGCTTGTAGCCATCGAACGCGCTCGACGAGCGGCGAAGCGCCCTGCGGCACGGGGGCGCTCGCGAGGTGGTGCGCGAGGAGCGTGTCGGGAGTGTCGCCCGCGCGATCGGGCGCGACTTCCTCCATACGCCGTATTCAACCACATGGGGCGGACTGTGATAAGGGCACTACTTAATTAAGAGATGCTCGGCGTTGGGGAGAGGGCCCGCTGTAGCGTCACCCTGTGCTCAAGCCCGGTGACAAGGCACCTGCGTTCGCGCTGTCGAACCAGTCCGGCGACAAGTTGAGACTGTCGGGGCTCAAGGGCCACAAGGTGCTGGTCTACTTCTACCCGAAGGCCGACACGCCGGGGTGCACGGCCCAGGCGTGCGGCCTGCGCGACGTGCTTTCCGACGTCGGCCACACCGCGATCGTCGGCATCAGTCCCGATCCGCCGTCACGCCAGCGCAAGTTCGACGAGAAGTACGGCCTCGGCTTCCCGTTGCTGTCCGACGAGGATCACGCGGTGGCCGAGGCCTACGGCGTGTGGGCGGAGAAGTCGATGTACGGCCGCAAGTACATGGGCATCAAGCGCTCGGCCTTCCTCGTCGACGAGAAGGGCCGGATCGCGGAGGCGTGGTACGGCATCTCCCCGAAGGACACGGCGACCCGTCTCGTGGCGTCGCTGCACGAGCGCGCGCGATAGCAAGCCGCTGTGCGCGTGCTGGTCGACACCACGCCGCTGCGGGTGTCGCCGGACTTCCGTCGCCTGTGGATCGGCCAGGCCGTGTCCTTCCTCGGCAGCATGGTCACTACCGCCGCCCTGCCCTATCAGGTGTTCCACCAGACCCACTCGTCGCTCGCGGTGGGGCTGCTCGGCGTGGCGCAGCTGGGTCCGCTGCTCGTGTGCTCCGTCGTGGGCGGCGGCTTCGCCGACCGCATCGACAAGCGCCGTCTGCTTCTCGCCGTCACGCTGGTGGCGCTGGCCTGCTCGGCCACCTTGGCGGTCAACGCCTCTCTCGACCACCCCCGGCTGTGGCTGCTCTACGCGCTCGGCGCGGCCGCCAGCGGCGTATTCGCGTTCAGCTATCCCGTGGTGCGCTCGCTGCTGCCCCTCCTCCTGGAGGACGGGCTCCGTCCCGCCGCCTTCGCGCTGCAGTCCACCTACGGGTCGTTCGGGATGATGGCCGGGCCCGCGGTTGGTGGCCTGCTCATCGGCAGCCTGGGCCTCACCAGCGCCTACGCGGTCGACGTCGCGACCTTCGCCGTCGCCCTCGTCGCCTTCGCGGGTATCGCCCCCGCGCCGCCGATCGCGGTCGAGGGTGACATGTCGACCGCCTCGTTCTTCGGCGGCTTGCGGTTCCTACGGGGCCACTCCGTCGTCGTGAGCGTCTTCGCCATCGACCTGGTGGCCATGGTGTTCGGCATGCCCCGAGCGCTGTTCCCCGCCCTCGCCGTGCGTCTGCGGGGAGGGCCGGTCCTCTACGGGCTCCTGCTCTCCTCGGTTGCGGCCGGGGCGTTCGTCGCCTCACTAGCGAGCGGGTGGACGGCGCGAGTGCGGCAGCAGGGCCGCGCCCTTCTCGTCGCCGTGGCGGCTTGGGGCATCGCGATCGCCGCGGCCGGACTGACCCACCTCCCGGTCCTGGTGCTGGCGATGCTGGCCTGTGCGGGCGGGGCCGACATGATCTCCGGCGTCTACCGCTCCACGATCACGGCCGCCCTCACGCCCGACCACCTGCGTGGGCGGGTCAGCGGCGTCGAACTCGCCGTGTACGCCGGCGGTCCGGTGCTCGGCGACATCGAAGCCGGCGTCGTGGGTGGCCTGGTGAGTGTTCCCTTCGCCATCGTCTCGGGTGGCGCCGCGTGCGTCATCGGCGCGGCCGTGTTCGCCACCCGGGTCCGAGGCCTCGCGACCTATCGAAGGCGGCCGCCGGATCGTCCCGAGGTCGCGGCGGCGGTTGCCGACTAGCGACTAGAAGGTCCAGCGCGTCGGCGAGCCCGTGAAGTCACCGCTGTCGAGCCCGAACGCCCAGACGGGGCGAACCCGGAACGTGGTGTTCACGGCCGGATCGAACAGCTCCATCGTGTAGTCGGTGCCGTACTTGGCGTTCTCACGGTCGAGGACCTGCTCGAGCAGGTCCAGGTCACTGATCACCTCGGTGACGCCCTCCATCACGACCGGGTCGGCGGCCCGGTCGGTCGACACCGTGCAGCGCGGGTTGGCCTGCAGGTTGCGCGTCTTGCGCGAACGTCCGCTGCAGCTGAACCACAGCGCCATCTCCTGCCACATTCCCCAGACTGGCATCAGGTGGGGCCGGCCGTCGGGCCACACCGTGGCCACCCAGTAGTCATGCGACGCGGTGAGACGTTCCTCGGCCCACGACCACGGCAGGAGCCCGGTGCCCTGATCGGGCGGCAGCGTGCCGTACCCCGGCATGTAGGGCCGTTCGGCGCGCGGTTCGAACGAGTTGCTGGACCTGCGCTCCTCCGCTTCGCTTCGGTGCTCGGTCATGCGACCGTGAGCTTGATGGTGACCCGCGTGCCCTCCTCGGGCCCACTGCGGACGTCGAGGTCGGCGTCCAGCAGCTCGCACAGCTGCTTGACGAGATAGAGGCCGACGCCGAGCCCACCCGACTGGCGCGTTTCGAACGACTCGCCCTGCGAGAACGACTGAAAGGCCCGTTCGAGGTCGGCGGGAAGGCCCGTGCCCCTGTCGGCGATGGTCACCGACACGCGATCGTCGTGCTGCTCGCCCGTGACGTCGATACGCGATCCGGGCGCCGAGAACTTGCACGCGTTCGAGAGGAGGTGGCCGAGGACCTGTCGCAGCCGAGCCGGGTCCGTCCACACCTTCGCCAGGCCCGGCGGCAGCTGGACGTTGGCCGGGTGGTCGACGTCGACGAAGGCGGCGACGGCATCGTGCACGGCTTCGTCCACAGAGACGGGGCCCATGCGAACGATGAGCTCACCGGCGCGGATGTGCGCGACGTCGAGCAGGTCGTCGAGAAGCTGTGCGAGGCGGCGGCTGCCGTGGGCGATGCGATCGGCGAAGAGCGAGATGGTGTCGGTGCTGAGCTCGGGTGCCTGGTGGGCGATCGTCTCGGCGAACCCGAGGACCACCGTGATCGGCGTCCGCAGCTCGTGCGAGACGAGGGCGAGGAACTCGTCCTTCATCCGCTGTATGTCCTGGAGCTCACGTCGGGCGAGCTGCTCGCGTTGGAACAGGCGGGCGTTCTGCACCGCGGCGGCGACGGTCGGCGCGAACGCGAGCACGACCGCCCGGTCGTCGGAGGAGAACGCGTCGACGCCGACAGCGTCGATCTGAAGGACGCCGGTCGGCTCGCCGTGCAGGATCAGGGGGAGGCCGAAGTAGGTGCGCACACCGCTGCTCACGCCGCGCGCCCTGCCGTCGGGATGCACGCGCTCGTCGATGGTGATGTCGGGGATGTAGATGGCGCGCCCGTCGGCCGCGATCTGGCCGGAGACCCCCTTGCCGAATGGGATGCGGACGGCATAGGCCTCGGGCGGGCCCGGGGGCTCGAGGGCGGCGGCCACCAGCGCGTCCTCCTCGACCAGCTGGATGGCGCCGCCCGAGAACTCGACGAGCTGGTGGAGGGCGGCGAAGGTCTGGTCGAGCACGCGCTGGAGGTCGAGGGTGGCCGTGACCCGGCGGGCGAGATCGAGGAGGAGCTCGGCCCGATCGGTGGAAGACCTGGTCACGACCGCGCCCGGAGCCGGCGTTCGTTGTCGGCCAGCCGCCGGTTGCGATACGCCGCCGCAAGCGCGACGAACGCGCCCAGCACCACGAGGCGCCGTCGCCTGAATCGTCGCACCAGCCGGAGGATACGCTGAGTGCCGATTCCAGCCCTGCCCGGGTGGAGAAATCGGAAAACTCGATGGCCTCAAAAGCCATTGCCCGCAAGGGCTTGTGGGTTCGAACCCCACCCCGGGCACGCAGGCCTTCGAGCCAACGCCCTCCTCAGCGTTCTGGGTCGATATCTGCACACTCCTCTGTGCAGATATCGACCCGGAACGGGGAATGCTCCCAAACGGGACCCAAACAGGTGTTCTGAGTGACGCCGCCTGCCGCCTCACCTGGGGGTTCTCGCGCTATGCGGTGGTTTATCCACGGTGCGTAAGGGGCAAAACACGCCGAGGGCCGGCGGACGGCCCACACCAAGGAGGGGCGAACATGACGTCCACCCGACGATTCGCAGCGATGGCGGCGTCCGGGGCGGTGGCCATGCTCGTCGGCGGCGCCCTCGCATCCCCGGCGCTCGCCGACACCGGCGACCACGACCCCAACAGCCACGCCGCGGTCACCGCGACGGAGCACGCCGACAACAGCGGCAGCGCCGACACCGCCACCCACGAGAACGAGAGCGCGCACGCGAACCAGAGCGAGCCCGCCAACCCGAGCCCGCACACGAACGGAGGCGACGGAAACCCGCCCGGGGCCAATGGCACGGTGAAGATCGAGCCCGCGTCGGGGCCTGTCACCCACGCCAACCACCCGCACCCCGGATGCTTATTCCGTGTCGCGCTCTTCAACTTCGACGACCCCTCGACCGTTCACCTGAGCTTCACGGGCCAGGCACCCACCCGCACCGGCGGCACGCTCACCGACACCGTCGCCTACAGCACCGACCCGACGGTGAGCGGTCCGTACAACCTGAGCTCGCTGTTCTCCGGCGTCACGCCGAAGAAGCAGGGCTTCCACGTGAAGCTCACGGCGACGCAGGACGGCGCGCCGGGCGCCGGCAAGCACAAGGTGTTCTGGATCAACTGCGGAGAGCTGTCGGCTCCGAGCCACGCCGGGCCGGCCCAGGCCGGGCCGAACCACGCCGCAACGGGATCGACCAGCAACGAGGTGGGCGGCGCCCAGGCGGCACCCACTCGCGGCACCACCGAATCAGGATCCTCGCCGTCCGGCGCCTCGACGAACGTGCTCGGCACGGAAGTCAACCGGTCGGCCGTCATCGGCGCCCAGCTCCTGACGTCGTTCGGAGCACCGGGCTCGGTTGTGGCGTCCGGCGCCTCGCCCTCCGCGGCGGCGGCCACGACGAAGCCGGCGGCGGTGGGAGCCGCGTCGGCAACCCGTGGACGGACGCTGGCCCGCACGGGCATCGGCGTGGGTCTCCTGCTGCTGCTTGCCGCGGCTGCGGTCGTGTTGGGGGGCCTCGGCCGGGCGAGCGCGAGCCGGCGCAAGGTCGGGTAGGGCCGCCGGTCGGCCCTACCCGCCCCGGCGTGGTGACCGTGCAGACCTGACACGCATATAGCTCGCAGTCGCATGGCGGCACTCCGAGGAGACTGCCGCAGCCGCTAGATTCCATCGCCCATGGAGGAGTACCGGATCGGGCAGGCGGCGGAGCTGTTGGGGGTGAGCGTCGACACGGTCCGGCGGTGGGCCGACGGCGGCAAGCTGACGACGCGGCGGACCGCCGGTGGCCACCGCGTTGTCGAGGGCGCCGACCTGGCGCGGTTCGCGGCCGAAGCGGCCGAGGCGCCGGAGCCGGGCCCGATCACCGGCCAGTCGGCCCGGAACCGGTTCACCGGCATCGTCACCCGCGTCGTCCGCGATCGGGTCGCGGCGCAGGTGGAGCTGCAGGCCGGTCCGCACCGGATCGTGTCTCTCATGACCCGCGAGGCGGCGGACGAGCTCGGTCTCGAACCGGGGGTGCTGGCGGTCGCGGCGGTCAAGGCGACCAACGTCGTGGTGGAGCTGCCGGCGGGGTGAGCGCCCGCCGCGCGATCGCAGCAGCCGTCGCCGCCCTGGCCGCGCTTGTGCCGGCGTGCGGAGGCAGGTCGGCCCACGCCGTGACCGTCTTCGGCGCCGCCTCGCTCACCGGAGTGCTCCCGGAGCTGCGGCAGGAGTTCCTTCGCGGCCGCGCGGGGGAGAGGATCACGCTCGACCTCGCCGGGACGCCCCAGCTCGTGGCGCAGATCGAAGCCGGCGCGCCGGCCGACGTCGTGGCCACGGCCGACGAGGCGTCGCTCGCCGAGCTGCGGGCGCGACGGCTGCTCGACGGGCCGCCGGTCGTCTTCGCCCGCAACCGCCTCGCGATCGCCGTGCGTCCCGGCAACCCCCGCCACATCCGCGATCTGGCCGACCTCGCACAGTCGGGTCTGGTCGTGGTCTTCGCCGACGCGCGCGTGCCCGCAGGGAAGTACGCGGCCGCAGCGTTGGGGCGGGCGCACGTGTCGGTGCACCCCGCGTCACTCGAGCAGGACGTCAAGGCGGTGGTCGCCAAGGTGGTGCTGGGCGAGGCCGACGCCGGCATCGTCTACGTCACCGACGTGCGCGCCGCCGGCGGGAAGGTCGGCGGCGTCGCCATCGCGGCGAGCGACAACGTCGTCGCCGGCTACCGGATTGCCGCGATAACGGCACGCGGGCGGGCGTTTCGCGACTTCGTCCTGTCGCCGGACGGACAGCGCGTGTTGCGCCGCGCTGGGTTCTTGTCGCCGTGACGCGCCGCCCGCCGCTCGCGCTGGCGGTGCCGGCGGGACTGGGCGTCATGTTCCTGGCCCTGCCGCTCGTGGGCCTTGTCCAGCGAGCGCCGTGGGCCGCCGTTGGTCACCAACTCGCGTCCCACGAGGTGCGCCAAGCGCTGCGTCTCTCGTTGGTGACGTCGTTGGCCGCGACCGCGCTCGCTGTCGTGCTGGGGGTGCCGCTCGCGTGGGTGCTGGCTCGGGTGTCGTTCCGCGGTCGCGCGCTCGTGCGGGCGCTTGCGCTGCTGCCGATCGTCCTGCCGCCGGTGGTGGGAGGGGTGGCGTTGCTGCTCGCGTTCGGCCGGCGAGGCCTGCTCGGCGGGTGGCTGGCCGCGCTCGGCGTGCGGCTGCCGTTCACCACCGCCGGCGCCGTCGTCGCCGAGACCTTCGTCGCCATGCCGTTCGTGGTCCTCGCAACGGAGGCGGGTCTCCGCTCGCTCGACCCCCGCTACGAGGAGGCCGCGGCGACGCTCGGCGCGCGTCCGTGGTCGGTGTTCCGCCGGGTGACGCTGCCGCTGCTCGCGCCGTCGCTCGGCGCCGGCGCAGCGCTGTGTTGGGCGCGTGCCCTGGGGGAGTTCGGCGCCACCATCACCTTCGCGGGCAACCTGCCCGGTCGCACGCAGACGATGCCGCTGGCGGTGTACGTGGCCCTCGAGTCGCAACCCGACGGGGCAATCGCGCTCAGCCTGCTGCTGGTGGCCGTCTCCGTCGTCGTCCTCGTCCTCCTCCGGCGAAGGCTGTTCCCGGCGTGACGCTGGTAGCCGACGTGCAGACCGGCGCGGGTGGGTTCTCAGTCGACGCCGCGTTCGCCGTCGGAGCAGGCGAGACGGTCGCACTGGTGGGCCCGAACGGCGCGGGGAAGACGACACTGCTGCGAGCCGTGGCCGGGCTGTCGACGCTCGACGACGGGCGGGTGGTCGTCGGAGGCCGCGTCGTAGAGGACCGTCGCGCCGGCATCCGGGTGCCCGTGGAGGACCGGGCCATCGGGTTCGTGTTCCAGGACCACGCGTTGTTCCCGCACCTCTCGCTGCTCGACAACGTGGCGTTCGGGCTGCGCGCCCGCGGTGTCGGGCGCGCCGAGGCCGCGGCCCGGGCCCGTCTCCGGCTCGACCGTGTCGGGCTCGCCGACCGGGCGTCCGATCGTCCGGCGAGGTTGTCGGGTGGCGAGGCGCAGCGCGTCGCCGTGGCGCGCGCCGTTGCGGTGGAGCCCACGCTGCTGCTCCTCGACGAGCCCTTCGCGTCACTCGACGTGCGCGCCCGCGCCGAGGCCCGTCACCATCTGCGGGACGAGCTCGCCGTGTTCGGGGGAACCGCGGTGGTGGTCACGCACGACCCCGTTGAGGCGATGACGTTGGCCTCGCGGCTGCTCGTCCTCGAGGAGGGTCGCGTGGTGCAGGACGGCACGCCGGCGGCGATCAGCGAACGACCCCGGTCGGCCTACGTCGCCGAGCTGGTCGGTGTGAACCTCTTCCGCGGCCGGGCCCACGGCGATCACGTGATCCTCCTGTCGGGCGCGCACCTCGTGATCGCCGACGCGGGCCACGGCGACGTACTCGCTGTTGCGCATCCCCGGGCGGTCGCGCTGCACCGGCATCCGCCCGAGGGCACGCCCCGCAACGTGTGGGCCGGCGTCGCCGACAGGGTCGAGCACCTGGGGGAGCGCGTGCGCGTACGCGTGGGGGGCGCGGTGCCACTGGTGGCCGAGGTGACGGCTGCGTCCGCTCGTGAGCTGCGGCTGGCCGATGGTGGCGAGGTCTGGGCCTCGCTCAAGGCCACCGAGGTGACCGTGTTCCCGGTGTAGCGATTACTCGGCGAGGGCGAGCATGGCTTCGGCCTGCTCCACGAAATGGGCCGGGGAGTGGTGGACGAAGCGGAGGTTGAGCATCGTCGCGCCCGCATCCTTCAACCGGGCGACGGCCTCGCGGGTACGGGTGGCGTCGCCGCCGGGATCGAGAGGCGGCTCTGCCGCGAGGATCACCTCGAGCTGCTCGTCACGCGCCTGCCACGCCGGCGTTTCGCGGGCGCGACCGACCATCTCGCCGATCTGTTCCGGTGACAGGCCGAACGGCACCCAACCGTCAGCCAGCTCGACGGCGCGTCGCAACGAGCGCGCCGTACGGCCGCCGATCCAGATCGGCATGCGCGTCTGGACGGCGCACGGCTCCACGATGAAGCCTTTGTACGAGTAGTGCGTCCCCTCGTAGGCGGGCTCACGTTGGCCCAGCGACGCGCGCAGCGCCCGGATCGCGTCGTCGGCCCGCTCGCCGCGCGCCTCGAACTCGACGCCGAGGAGATCGAACTCCTCGCGCAGCGAACCGACGCCGACGCCGAGTATGAGCCGCCCGCCACACACGCGGTCGAGGGTGCCGTAGCGCTTGGCCAGCTCGAGCGGGTGGTGATAGCCGAGCACGAGCACGTGGGTCGCCAGGCGGATGCGCTCGGTGTGGGCGGCGAGATAGCCGAGGGTGGCGAGTGGGTCCCAGTAACGGCCGCCGCGCACCGCGGCGATCGGCTTGGGGATGGCGACGTGCTCGCTGCAGGTGAGATGGTGGTACCCGAGGCGGTCGAGGGCCCTGGCGATCTCGACGACCTCCGGCAGGCCGGCATCCTCCTCCCACTTCGCGTGAGCCCGCGGCAGCAGCGACAGCACGGGCGTGGTGACGCCGACTCGCATCGGCCGCGACCCTAGTTAGGGCTCGCGCGTCTCAGTCGTGCTTGTGGGGCTTGGCCGGGGGATGGTGCGGCGCCGGCGTCGGCGGCGGCGCGGTCGAGGCCACGCTGGTGTCGACACCGGGGACCTTGCTGAGGACGGCGATGACCGCGGCGGTGGCCGTGTCACCGAGCTGCTTGTCGTCGTGCCACGCCACCGCGTCGCGCAGCAGCGCGGTGGCGTCACCCGACGCGTCGTCGCCGTTCTGGACCTTGTCGGCGATGGCACGCAGTCGCGTGGCGGCCTCGGGCCCCTTTGGACCGTCTCCGACGGCGACGCGTGTGGCGACGTCGCGGAGCTCCGTGGCGAGCGGGTTGGCCGGCGGCGCGCCCGTGGCGGTGGTGGCGCGCGGGCCGGGACGCGTGACGATGGCGGCGAGCGCCACCAGCAGAGCCACGAGGCCGGCGAGGAGCAGCACGTGTGAGGGTCTGAAGGGCATACGTGGCC
>VAXF01000093.1 GCA_005888395.1 Actinomycetota bacterium
GCATGAACCTCGAGAAGGCGCTGAGCGCGGGCGACGAGCGCGTCGACCTGACCCAGCTCGAGCGGGAGTTCACGAAGGCGGCCGGGCCCTACGGCGCCCGCAAGGGCATCTCCTACGCGGCGTGGCGGGCGGCGGGCGTCGACGCCGAGGTGCTGCGCAAGGCCGGGATCACGCGGGGCGGGTAGCCAGGCCGGCGGTGAGGAGCGAGCGGAGCAGGGGACGGCCGTCGGCCGAGCCCGTGAGCTCGTCGCAGGCCCGCTCCGGGTGCGGCATGAGGCCCACCACGTTGCGTCCGGTCGAGCAGATGCCGGCGATGTCGTCGATCGACCCATTGGGATTGTCGACGTAGCGGAACACGACCCTTTCGTCGGCTCGGAGCTCGGCGAGCGTCTCCGGCGAGCACGTGTAATTGCCCTCGAAATGATTGATGGGGACGTGGAGAATCGTGCCCACCGGAACCTCCGTAGTGAGGGCCGAACGCGCCGTCTCGACTCGCAATTCCACCGTCCGGCACAGGAACTTCAGGCCCCGGTTCTTCTGGAGCGCACCCGGGAGCAGGCCTGCTTCGGCGAGCACCTGGAAGCCGTTGCAGATGCCGATCACCACGCCGCCCGCCGCCGCGTGGTCGGTGACCGCCGCCATCACCGGGCTGAAGCGGGCGATGGCGCCCGGTCGCAGGTAGTCGCCGTGGGCGAACCCGCCGGGCAGCACGACCACGTCGACGCCGTGCAACGACCGGTCGCCGTGCCACACCAGCTCGGCCGTGCCGCCAAGGCCCTCGATCGCTGCGACTACGTCGTGCTCACAGTTGGAGCCCGGGAACAACACCACGCCGACGCGACTAGCCAACGGTGATGTCCGCGTCTTCTATGACAGGGTTCGTGAGGAAGCGTTCGCACAATTTGGTCACGAGGGCGCGGGCGGCGGTCTCGTCGGGCGCCTCCACCATGAAGCGGATGGCCTTGCCCACGCGCACACCCTCGACGCCCGCGAAGCCGAGCGCGGGCAGCGCCCGCTCGATCGTCGCGCCCTGCGGATCGGCGATGCCCTCCCGCAGCTTCACCTCGACGAGCACCGGGAACTTCACGGTGTCTCCCGCGCTCCCGGCCAGTCGGAGAGCGATCGGCCCGTGATGCGCTCGTAGGCGGCGACGTAGCGACGGCGCGTGGCGGCCACGACCTCGTCGGGAAGTCGAGGCGGCGGTGGGCTCTTGTCCCAACCCGTCGCCTCGAGCCAGTCGCGCACCGGCTGCTTGTCGAACGAGGGCGGCGCGGTTCCCGGCCGGTAGGTGGCCGCGTCCCAGAAACGCGACGAGTCGGGTGTGAGCACTTCGTCGCACAGCGCGAGCTCCCCGTCGATGAACCCGAGCTCGAGCTTGGTGTCCGCGATCACGATGCCCCGCGGGGCCGCCCACTCGGCGCCGCGCCGGTACACGGCCAAGCTGATCTCGGCCGCCCGCTTCATCACGTCGGCACCGACGAGGTCGGCGGCCTGGTCGACCGAGATGTTCTCGTCGTGGCCGGTCTCCGCCTTGGTCGACGGCGTGAACACCGGCTCGGGCAGCCGCGCCGACTCCTGGAGCCCGCGCTCGAGCGGGATGCCGTGCATGGTCGCCGACTCGCGGTACTCCTTCCACGCGGATCCCGAGAGGTAGCCGCGCACGATGCACTCCACCGGCAGCATCTCGGCTCGGCGCACGAGCATGGCCCGCCCGGCGACGTCGGGGATCTCCTCACCGAGCTCGCCGAAGTCGGCGGGGTCGAGCGACACGAGATGGTTGGGGGCGAGGTCGCCCATCACCTCGAGCCAGAAGGCGGTGATGGCGGTGAGCACGCGCCCCTTGTCGGGGATGGGCTCGGCCATGACGACGTCGAAGGCGGACATCCGGTCGGACGCCACGAACAGGAGCCGGTCGTCGCCGGCGTCGTAGACGTCGCGCACTTTCCCGGAATAGGTGGGCGCCGGCGCGGTCACAGGATCGGCTCCGGGACGTACTTCGCCGCCTCGGGGTGGCGCTCGACGATCTCGCCCACGCGCCGAGCGAACTCCGCCACCTGGTGGCCGGCAGCACCGGTGAGGGACGTGACGTCGGCGAGAAGAGCGTGGAGCGCTGCCGCATCGAGCGGGACGCGCCCGTCGGCGGCGAGGCGCTCGAGGAGGTCGTTGCCACGCACACCCTCGCGCTGGGCGGCGACCACCTCGAGGGCGTGCTCGCGGATCACCTCGTGGGCCGTCTCGCGGCCGACGCCCTCCTGAACCATGGCCACGAGGACGCGGGTGGTGGCGAGGAGCGGCAGGTAACGGTCGAGCTCGGCACCGATCACGGCCGGGTAGGGCCGCAGCTCGTCGAGCACCGTGAGGAACGTCTCGAACAGACCATCGGTCGCGAAGAAGGCGTCGGGCAGCACGACCCGGCGCACGACCGAGCAGCTGACGTCGCCCTCGCTCCACTGGTCGCCGACCAGAGCGGCCGCCATCGCGAGGTGGCCGGTGAGCACGGCCAGCAGGCCGCCGATCCGCTCGGTGGAGCGCGTGTTCATCTTGTGCGGCATCGCGGACGAACCGACCTGGCCCTCCTGGAAGCCCTCGGTCACGAGCTCGTGGCCGGCCATGAGACGGATCGACTTGGCCAGGTTGGCGGGGGCCGAGCCGGCCTGCACGAGCGCGGCGACGACGTCGAGATCGAGTGAGCGCGGGTAGACCTGTCCGACGCTGCCGAGGACCGTCGAGAAGCCGAGGTGATCTGCCACGGCGCGCTCCAGGCGGTCGAGCTTGTCGAGGTCGCCGGCCACGAGGTCGAGCTGGTCCTGCTGGGTGCCGACCGGACCCTTGAGCCCGCGCAGCGGATAGCGATCGAGCAGCTCCTCGACGCGGGCGAAGGCGACCAGCAGCTCCTCGCCGGCGTTGGCGAAGCGCTTGCCGAGCGTCGTCACCTGGGCCGGCACGTTGTGGGTGCGCGCCGCCATCGCCGTGCCCGCGTGCTCGACGGCCAGGTCGGCGAGCCGGGCCAGGGCCGCAACGACGCGGTCGCGCACGAGCATGAGTGCCGAGCGGATCTGGAGCTGCTCCACGTTCTCGGTCACGTCACGCGACGTGAGGCCCTTGTGCGCGTGCTCGTGGCCGGCCAGGGCGGCGAACTCCTCGACGCGCGCCTTGACGTCGTGGCGCGTGGTGCGCTCGCGGGCCTCGATCGACCCGAGGTCGACGTCGTCGGCCACGCGCCGCGACGCCTCGATGGCCTCGGCGGGAACGTCGACGCCGAGCTCGCGCTGGGCTTCCATCACCGCGATCCAGAAGCGGCGCTCGAGCACGACCTTGGCGCGCGGCGACCACAGGTCGACCATGCCCGAGCTCGCGTAGCGGGCGGCGAGGACGTTGGGCACGACCTCCTTCGCCATCAGCGCGCTCCCGCGGCCCGAAAGGCGTCGAGCTGCTTGGCGAGCCCCTCGTCGGTGATCGCGAGCATCTCGACGACGAGCACGGCGGCGTTGGCCGCGCCGTCGATGGCCACCGTCGCCACGGGGATGCCCCGCGGCATCTGCACCGTGGCGTAGAGGGCGTCGACGCCGTCGAGGACCCCGCCGGAGAGCGGCACGCCCACGACGGGCAACGTGGTGTGCGCGGCCACGACGCCGGCGAGGTGGGCGGCCATGCCGGCGCCGCAGATCACGGCTGCGTACCCGTGGTCGCGTGCCGAGCGGGCGAAGTCGGCGACCGCGTCGGGCGTGCGGTGCGCCGACAGCACGCGCTCGTCGGCCTCCACGCCGAAGCGCGCCAGCATCTCGACGGCCGGCGCCATCTTCTCCCGGTCGCTGGCCGAGCCCATGAGGACGCTGACCTTCACACCCCATCCTTACCATCGGGCCCGCCTCCCGGGCGGGCTTTACCAGCCGCGAGGGCGATGTCCGAACGATGGTGCATCCCCCGCCAAGAGATCCGGCCGACAGCGCGGTACGCGCGCTCGCGCGCCGCGCCCACGGTTGGCCCGAAGGCGGTGACGTCGAGCACACGTCCGCCGGCCGTCACCAACCGGCCCTCGGCGTCGGCGCCCACACCCGCGCAGAACACGACCGTGTCGCTCTCGGCCGCCGCCGCGTCCACCCCGTCGATCACATCGCCGGTCCGCGGCCGCTCCGGGTACCCCTCCGAGGCCAGCACGACGGTGACTGCGGCCTCCGGCCGGAACGCCGGCGCGCGCCGGAGCCGGCCCGACGCCGCCTCGGCCAGGAGCTCGGCGAGGTCGCAGTCGGCCGCCAGCCGCGGCAGCACCACCTCGGCCTCGGGGTCGCCGAGGCGCACGTTGTACTCGAGCACCTTGGGCCCGTCGGGCGTGAGCATCAAGCCCGCGTAGAGCACGCCCCGGTAGTCGACGCCGCGCCGGCGCAGCTCGTGGAGCGTCGGCTCGACGGCGCGCGTCATCACCTCACCGACGACATCGTCGGTTGCCATCACCACCGGCGAGTACGCGCCCATCCCCCCGGTGTTCGGACCGGTGTCGCCGTCGCGCACACGCTTGAAGTCCTGCGCCGGCGCCAGCGGCACCGCACGAGCACCGTCGCAGATGGCCAGCAGCGACAGCTCGGCGCCGGTCAGCCCCTCCTCGACGACCACCGTGCGGCCAGCGTCGCCGAAGGCCTCGCCGGCCAGCTTCGCCCGCACGTCGTCGGCCGCGTCGGACAGCGACTCGGTGACGAGCACGCCCTTGCCCGCCGCCAGCCCGTCGGTCTTGACGACGTACGGCGGCGCCAGCGACTTGAGGAACTGCACGGCGGGCTCGACGTCGCGGAACGCGCCGTGCCTCGCGGTGGGCACGTCCGCCGCCGCCAGCACGTCTTTCATCCACGCCTTCGAGCCTTCGAGGCGGGCTCCATCGGCTCCCGGACCGAACACGAGGGCGCCGCGAGCGCGCAACCGGTCGGCCAGCCCTTCGACGAGCGGGGCCTCGGGCCCGATCACGAACAGGTCGGCCGCGACGTCCTCGGGCGGCGTCTGTACCGAGCCGGGGATCCCCGGATTGCCCGGCGTGACCACGACCTCGGCCGAGCGCGCCAGCACCCACGCCAGCGCGTGCTCGCGTCCGCCGCTGCCAACGACACAAACCTTCACGTCCCGATCCTTTTGGGCGCGTAACTGGTTGTCCGAACAGCCAGATCCGCGCCCAAAAGCTGCTGGGGATGCACTACGCGGCAAACCTCACGATCTGGTCGCGGCCGGGGCCGACGCCGACGAGGCTGACCGGCACGCCCGCCTGGTGCGCGAGGAAGGCGACGTAGTCCTTGGCCGCGGCCGGGATGTCGGCGAGCGAGGTGGCCGCGGTGAGGTCGCTCGACCACCCGGGCAGCTCCTCGTACACCGGCGTCACGCGGTGCAGCACCGACTGGTGGTAGGGCATGTGCTCGTAGCGCACGCCGTCGGCCTCGTAGGCGACACAGACCTTGAGCGTGTCGAACGTGTCGAGCACGTCGAGCTTGGTGAGCGCGATCTCGGTCAGCGAGTTGAGCCGTACCGCCTGTCGCGTCATCACCGCGTCGAACCAGCCCGTACGCCGGCGGCGGCCGGTGTTGGTGCCGAACTCGCGGCCGCGGTCGACGAGCACATCGCCTCGCTCGTCGTCGATCTCGGTGGGAAACGGGCCGGCGCCGACACGGGTGACGTAGGCCTTGGCGATGCCGATCACGCGATCGATGTCGCGCGGGCCCACGCCCGCGCCGGTGCACGCGCCGCCCGCCACCGGGTTCGACGAGGTGACGAAGGGATATGTGCCGTGGTCGAGGTCGAGGAAGGTGGCCTGGGCGCCCTCGAGGAGGACGTGCTGGCCCGCGGCGAGCGCGTCGTGCACGAGCGCGACGGTGTCCGCGATCATCGGCTCGACGCGCGGCGCCAGCTCGACGAGGTAGCGGTCGGCGATGTCGTCGGCCGACAGCGGCAGCCGGTTGTACACCTTGGCCAGCACGAGGTTCTTCTCCTTGAGCACCACCTCGAGCTTCTGGCGGAAGATCTTCGGGTCGAGCAGGTCCTGCACCCGCAGGCCCACGCGCGCCGCCTTGTCCGCGTAGGCGGGCCCGATCCCCCGCTTGGTCGTCCCCAGCGCGGCCTTGCCGAGGAAGCGCTCGGTGACGCGGTCGAGCTCTTGGTGGTACGGCATGATGAGGTGCGCGTTGCCGCTCACCCGCAGCCGTGAGCAGTCGATGCCCCGGGCCTCGAGGGCGTCGACCTCCTCGATGAGCACGGCCGGGTCGACGACGACGCCGTTGCCGATCACGGGCGTGATGAACGGGTAGAGGACGCCGCTCGGCACCAGCTGGAGCGCGAACGACTCACCGTCGGCGACGATGGTGTGCCCGGCGTTGTGGCCGCCCTGGTACCGGACGACCATCGACATCTCCTTGGCGAGGAGGTCGGTGAGCTTGCCCTTTCCCTCGTCGCCCCACTGGGTGCCGACGACAACCGTCGCTGGCACGCGCGCCTCCTAAGGAACTGCTCTACGGCGGTCCAAATAGTTTACTTCAGGCTCAACTCGCCGTCGGCGACGTCGAGCTTGACCGTCGACCCCTCCGCGTAGCGTCCCTCGAGCAGCGCCAGCGCCAGCCGGTCGCCGATCTCGCGCTGGATGACCCGCTTGAGCGGCCGGGCGCCGAAGGCGGGCTCGTACCCGGCCCGCGCCAGCCAGGCCAACGCATCCGGCGTCACCTCGAGCTCGAGGCGCCGCTCGGCCAGCCGGTGGCGCAGGTGGTCGAGCTGGATCTCCACGATGCGCTCGATGTCGGCCTCGCTGAGCGAGCGGAAGCGGATGATCTCGTCGATACGGTTGATGAACTCGGGCTTGAAGAAGTCGCGCGGCTCACCAGGCAGGTTCGACGTCATGATCAGCACCGCATTCGTGAAGTCGACCGTGCGGCCCTGGCCGTCGGTGAGCCGGCCGTCGTCGAGCACCTGCAGCAGCACGTTGAACACGTCGGAATGCGCCTTCTCGATCTCGTCGAGCAGCACGACCGCGTACGGCCGGCGTCGCACCGACTCGGTGAGCTGGCCGCCCTCCTCGTAGCCGACGTAACCCGGGGGGGCGCCGATCAGACGGGCGACGGTGTGCTTCTCCTGGTACTCGCCCATGTCGATGCGGACCATCGCGTGCTCGTCGTCGAACAAGAACTCGGCCAGCGCC
>VAXF01000079.1 GCA_005888395.1 Actinomycetota bacterium
TCGGGCTCACCGCAGGCATCAACGCGCTCATCGTGGGCAACTACCTCACCACCCTCGGCCGGCCGGCCGAGGCCGACCTTCGCCTTCTCGCCGACCTGCGGATGCCCGTCGGCGTGCTCGCCAAGGTCATCTAACCGTGTACTGCGACGGGTGCGGCCAGCCCGTCGAGCGGTGCGGCGGGTGCCGGCGCGAGCTCGACCCGCCCCGGTTCTGCACGGCGTGCGGCCGCCGGCTCACGGTGTACGTCACTCCCGGGTACTTCACGGCCCGCTGCCGCGACCACGGCGAGGTGACCGGACCGCCGTAATTTCGCCCGGGACCGCTGCCGACCGGCGACACTGTTCCCGTGCTCGACGTCAACGACGTCACCGTCGACCTGGGGCATCGCGTGCTCGTGCGCGGCGCCACGTTCCGCGTGGCACCGGGCGAGAAGGTCGCGCTCGTCGGCCCCAACGGGTCGGGCAAGACCAGCCTCTTGCGCACGATCGCCGGCGAGCTCCGGCCGACGAGCGGCACGATCAAGGTGCCGGAGCACTACGGCTGGCTGCAACAGGACGTGCAGGCCCGGCCCGACGACGCCCATGAGGTCGCGCTGCGCCACCTGCTGGCCGCGCGTGACACGGCCGCGCTCGCCGAGGAGCTCGAGGGGGCACGGCGGCGGGTCGAGTCGACCACCGGCGTGCAGCTGGAACGAGCCGTCAGGCGCTTCGCCGCGCTCGAGGAGCGTTTCCGCACGCTGGGCGGCTATCGGGCAGAGGCCGAGGCGCGACGGATCGCGGCCGGCGTCGGCCTCCCCGACGCCGGCCTCGAGCGTCGGGTGGGAACGCTCTCGGGCGGCCAGCGCCGGCGGCTCGAGCTCGCCCGTCTGCTCTACGCGGGCGGCGAGCTGCTCATCCTCGACGAGCCCACCAACCATCTCGACCTCGACGCCAAGGCGTGGGTGATGCAGTTCCTGCGCACGTCCCGGTGTGCGGTGCTGGTCGTGTCCCACGACATCGCGCTGCTCGACGACGCCGTCGACCGCGTGGTCGCCGTCGACCGCGGCCACCTCGACGTCTACAAGGGCACCTACAGCGAGTTCCTCGCCCAGCGCTCGGCGCGGGAGGCACAACGGGCCAAGGACGTTCGCCTCTACAACGAACGCGTCAGCCGCCTGAAGGCGACGGCCGAGCGGTTCCGGCACGGCAACGAGAACGTGGCCCGGAAGGCGAAGTCGATCGACAAGCGGCTGGAGCACATGGCCAAGTCGGCGCCGGTGGCGCTGTCGCCAAGGTTCGCTTCCCCGACCCGCCACGCGCGGGCGACATCGTGCTGGTTGCCGACGGGCTGGCCAAGTCGTACGGCCGCACGCGGGTCTTCGCCGACGTCACGTTCACGGTCGGGCGCGGTGAGCACTTTCTCGTGCTCGGGCTCAACGGCGCCGGCAAGACCACGCTCCTGCGGATCCTGGCCGGCGTCATCGACGCCGACGCGGGCTCGTTCCGCCCGGGCGCCAACGTCGAGATCGGCTTCTACGCGCAGGAGCACGAGGACATCCGCAACGGCGTCACCGTGCTCGACCACATGCGAGAGCGGGCCAACGGCCTCGCCGACCGAGACCTGCGCGCAGTGCTCGGCCACTTCGGGCTGACCGGCGACGCCGCCCACCAGGACGCGGGCACGCTCTCGGGCGGCGAGAAGACCAAGCTGGCCCTGGCGCGGCTCGTCGTGAGCCGGGCCAACCTGCTGCTGCTCGACGAGCCCACCAACAACCTCGATCCGCAGTCGCGCGAGGCGGTGCTCGCCGCGCTCCAGCACTACAAGGGCACGATCGTGCTCGTGAGCCACGACACCGAGTTCGTCGCGTCGCTCGAGCCCGAGCGCCTCCTCGTGATGCCCGACGGCCAGGTCGCCTTCTTCGACGAGGACGCGCTCGACCTGGTGGAGCTGGCTTAGGGCTGGGGCGCGCCGCAGTGCCTGCACACGGCGTAGGCGCGTGACGTCGGGCGGGCGCAGGAGACGCAGCGGTAGACGCGGATCTCGCCCCGACGGAGGCGACCCACCGCCTGCCACAGCATCCCGCCGACGGCGACGGCCATCAGCACCTCGAGCCCATCGCGCACGACCGGGTTCACGCACCTAGTCTGCCGTTCATGATCGACTTCACCCTGCCGCCCGAGATCGAGGACCTGCGCAAGCGCGTGCGGGAGTTCATCGAGGAGGAGGTGCGGCCCGCGGAGGAGAAGCTGGCCGCCAACGAGGGCGACCGCTCCGAGCTCGTGCGCACCATCATCGAGCTGCGTGGCAAGGCGAAGGAGTGGGGCCTGTGGCTCCCGCACATGCCCAAGGAGTGGGGCGGGTTGGGGCTCGGCCCTGTCGGCATGGCCAGCGTGTCGGCCGAGGCGGCGCGCGCCGGGCTGGGTCCGTTCGTCCTCAACTGCCAGGCCCCCGACGAGGGCAACATGCACACGCTGCTGCACTGGGCTACGCCCGAGCAGAAGGAGAAGTACCTGCGGCCGTTGTGCGAGGGCGTGCAGCGCTCGTGCTTCGCGATGACCGAGCCCGAGGTGGCCGGTTCCGACCCCACGCTGATTCAGACGACGGCGGTGCAGGACGGTGACGACTGATCCTGATCGCGCGAACCGATCCCGACGCCGACCCACCCCAGGCCCGCAACTCGGCCTTCATCGTCGAGACCAACACGCCGGGGTGGGAGATCGTGCGTGACGTCGAGACGATGGCCGGCGGCCACAACCACTGCGAGATCCGGATCACCGACATGCGCGTGCCCGGAAGCCAGATGCTCGGCGGCCGCGGCGAGGGCCACCTGCTCGGCCAGGCGCGCCTCGGTCCGGCGCGGCTCGCGCACTGCATGCGCTGGATCGGCCAGGCGGAGACGGCACTCGAGATGCTCGTGAGCCGCGCGATCGAGCGCTACTCGCACGGCTCCTACCTGGCCGAGAAGCAGGGGATCCAGTGGATGATGGCCGACTCGGCCATGGAGCTCTACGCGGCCAAGCTCATGGTGCTCCACGCGGCCTACAAGATCGAGAACGGTCTTCCGTTCCGCCAGGAGGTGTCGTTCGCGAAGCATCACGTCGCGAACACGCTCTGGCGCGTCATCGACCGCGCCGTGCAGGTTCACGGTGCGCTCGGTTACTCGACCGACACACCGCTCGCCAACATGCTGAAGCAGGCCCGCTTTGCGCGGCTCGCCGACGGCGCCGACGAGATCCACCAGATGACGATCGCCAAGAACGTCATCAGCGCCTACAAGGAGACCGGCTCGGTCCGCAGCCGGTGACCTCACGCTCTGACGCGTGAACCTCCCCGAGCCCGACCGGGCGAGCTTCCTCGCGGTCAACCGCACGCGCCTGCGCCTCTGGGAGTGGGGCGACCCGGCCGCGCCGCCCGTCGTCCTCGTGCACGGCGGATGGGACCACGGCCGCATGTTCGACGGGTTGGCGCCGCAGGTGGCGGCGATGGGTCTGCAGGCGGTGGCGCTCGACTTGCGCGGGCACGGCGACAGCGGACGACTGGGGTTCTCGGGCGCGTGCTGGGTCGCGTGGAACCTCGACATCGCCAAGGTCATCCGCCACGTGTCCGCGCGCTCCGGTGCGCTCGCCGGGCTGATCGGCCACTCACTCGGCGGGGGACAGGTGCTCTCGGTGGCGTCGGCGTTCCCGGAGCTCGTCGGGTGGGTGCTCAACCTCGACGGCCTCGGCCCGCCGCCGGAGATGATGATCGTCGAGGACCACGCTGCGGCCGCCACCCGTTGGCTCGCGGACGCCGAGGCCGTTTGGTACGGGCCACAGCGCGAGTACGCGTCGATCGATGAGCTCGCGGCGCGGCGCAAGGAGATCAACCTGCGACTGCCCGAGGAGTGGTGCCTGCACCTCGCCCGGCACGGGTCGCTGCGCGGCCCGAACGGCGGGCTGGTGTGGAAGAGCGACCCGGTCATGCGGGTCGGCGGACCGGGCCCGTTCGGCGAGTGGGCCCTGCTCTCCCAGTACCGCCGCATCCGGTGCCGCGTCGTGGCGCTCACGGGGGCTGAGCCCGACATGTGGAGTGGCCTGCCCGACGACGCCATCGCCCGTCGGGTCGGCGCCATGCCCCACGGCGAGCACCACGCGGTCGAGGGCGCCGGCCACTACATCCACGTCGAGCGGCCCGACATCGTGCTCGAGCACGCCGGCCGGCTCGCGGATCTCCGATGACGACGCTGCTCGTCCTGCACGAGTACGGCGACGAGCGCGCCGCCGCGGGGTGGCAGCCGCTGGTGGACGGGTGGCTCGCCCGTGGAGGCGAGCCAGGAGCGGAGCTCGCCCGTGGAGGCGAGCCGGGAGCGGAGCTCGCCCGTAGAGGCGAGCCGGGAGGGGAGGCCGGGCGCGCCCTCGCCCTCGACCTGCCCGGGCACGGGCACACGCCGTTGCCCGAGGGCGGCAAGTTGGTGCCGAGCGACCTCCAGCTCTTCGCTGTGCGGGCGCTCCGCGACGCGGGAGTCGCCGAGCCGCCCGTCGTCGTGGGCCACGGATGGGGCGGCTTCGCGGCCGAGCTCCTCGCCGCCGCGGGGCGGGCAGCGGCGGTCGTCCTCGTCGACGGCCTGGGCGGGCCGTGGGTCTCGCAGGAGGAGCTGGGCCTGCTCAACGCGCAGTGGCTCCGCGGCGTGTTCGAGGATCCCGCCGCCGATTCGGCGCCGGCCGGCGGCCTCGACCCGCTCGTGCGCCACGGCTTCGTGTCGGTCTGGGAGCGGGAGTTCACCGAGGCGCGCCGGGCGGCCGTGACAGTCCCGGTGCTCGCGCTGGAGACGCCGCGGTCGCCCACGCCGCGCGCCGAACGCGACGAACGTTTGGCCGCGTTCGGAGGCGAGGTCGAGTGCGAGGAGATCGCCGCCCCGGCTGCCGGGGCGGTGGCCGCCGCGCTCAGCCGGCGTAGCTGGTGACGGCGACGGTGGCGCGGTCGATGGCGGCGTGCGCGAGGGCATCGGAGCGAGCCCCTGCGACCATGAACGCGAACCAGACCCGGCGGCCCGAGACGGTGGTCGCGTAGCCGGCCAGCGTCGAGATGCCGGGTAGCGAGCCGGTCTTGGCGAACACGCGGCCGGCGGCGCTCGTCGCGCACATCCGCTGCTTCAGCGTTCCGTCGCCGCACGCCAGCGGCAGCGACGTGCGGAACATGTCGGCGACCGACGTGGCCCCGATGGCCTGTAGCCACCGCACCTCGTACCAGGGCGACTCCCGGTCGTGCAGCGACAACCCCGACCCGTCCGCGGACTGACCCCGGGCGAGGCCGAAGCTCTCGGCCAGGCGCCAGGCGGCCTCCACGCCGCCCATCGTCGTGGGGATGCCGATGGTGGCGCCGAGCTCCTTGTCGAGCTGCTCGGCGATGAAGTTGTCGGAGTGCTTGAGCGCGCTCGACACGAGCGCCACGACCGGCGGTGAGTCGTGCCACGCGAGGAGATCGCCCGGCCCCGACGGCGACGGCCCGGCGGTGTCGGGGCCGTCGACGGTGATCCCTGCGACCCGGAGCGCGGTGCGCAGGCGCCCGGCGTCGGGCGCGACCGGCTCCGAGAGGTACGCGGCGTCGCGCCGCCACAGGTTGCGGTCGACCACGACCGCGGACAGGGGCCCCGACTCGCCGGGCACGTAGGCCGCCTTCCATCCCGAGGCGGCATGGGCGCGGTCGTAGCGGCTGTCGTCGGCGTAGAGGGCGCCGGTGACGTGGGTGACGCCCGCGCCGGCGATGGTGAACGCCATCTCCTGCAGGCCGTTGCCCGTCAGGGTGGGATCGCCACCGCCGACGAGCACGAGGTCGCCCTCGAGCGTCCCGTCGGGCAGGACCGGTCCCGTGGCGCGCACCTCGGTGCGCAGGCGGTGGTCGGGGCCGAGGTCGACGAGCGCGGTCGCGGCGGTGTAGAGCTTCTGGGTCGACGCGGGCGGAAGCGGCCGGCTACCCGCGATGTCGACGCGGGGCCCGCCCTCGATCGCCACCGCCGCGCCGACGAGCGGGGCTGTCGAGAGGGCGAGAGCGCGCGCCACCTGCGTCTGGAGCGACGGCGGCGGCGTCGCCGCGCGCGCGGCCGAGGGCATGAGCGCGATCACGGACGCGATCAGCAACGCACCGCCGACCCGCCGCACCACCTGTGTCTCGACCCCCCGAGCTGCCGTCTTGAGGGCTCTATTGCACCACGTTCTCGCCGATAGCCGTGACCTGCGCGCGCGCCCAGCGGTAGTCGGGCTTGCCCGACGGCGAGCGCACCACCTGCTCCACGAGCACCAGCCGGCGCGGAACCTTGTAGCCCGCGATGAGCGCCCGGGAGTGCTCGGCCAGGTCGTCGAGCGTCGGGGCCGCGCCTTCTCGCGGTTGCACGACCGCGGCGACGACCTCGCCCCACCGTTCGTCGGGCACCCCGACGACCACCGCGTCGAACACCGAGGGATGCGCCTTGAGCGCGCCCTCGACCTCCTCGGGGTACACCTTCTCGCCGCCGGTGTTGATCGACACCGACCCCCTGCCGAAGAGCGTGATCGTGCCGTCTGCCTCGACGGTGGCCATGTCGCCCGGCACGGCCCAGCGCACACCGTCGATCACCGGGAACGTGGCCGCGGTCTTCTCGGGGTCCTTGTGGTACCCGAGGGGGATCCGGCCGCGCCGGGCGAGGCGGCCGACGACGCCCGAGCCCGGTGTCACGGGCGCGCCGTCGTCGTCGAGAACCTTCGTGTCGTCGGTGACGTAGAAGCGCGGGTGACTCGCGTCGGCGGCGCCCGCGATCATCTGGCCCTGGCCGCCGGTCTCCGACGCGCCGTAGCCGTCGACGAGCAGCGTCGAGGGCAGGAGGTGCACGAGGGCGGCCTTGACCGACGGGGAGAGGATCGCGCCGCCCGAAAGGATCACCGACAGCCCCGACAGGTCCCAGCGGTCGTTGCCGCCGCGCTCGAGCGCCTCGACCAGCGGGCGGGCGAACGCGTCGCCGACGATCACGAGGAACGACACCTGCTCGTCGGCGATGAGCTGCCACAGCCCTTCGGGGTCGAGATGGTGGTCGGGGGAGATGACGACGGTGCCCCCGGTGTAGAAGGTCGAGAACGCCATCCAGTGGGCGGTGCCGTGCATGAACGGGCAGGCGGGCAGGGTCCGGGTGCGGCCTCGCCGCGCGCTCTCGGCGACCAGCTCCGGGCGCTCGATGCCGCCGCCGCCGGGGTTGCCTCCCTGGAATGCGCCGAAGAACACATCTTCGTGGCGCCACATCACGCCCTTGGGCATGCCCGTGGTGCCGCCCGTGTAGAGGATGTAGAGGTCGTCAGCCGAGCGCGGGCCGAAGTCGCGCGCGTCCGACGCCGACGCCAGCGCCTTCTCGTAGTCGTCGCCGGCGGCGATCGCGGCGCGCAACGACGGGACATCGCCGCGGACGGCGTCGAGCTTCTCCGTGAACTCGGACTCGTGCACGACGGCCGTGAGGTCGGCGTCGTCGAACAGATAGCGCAGCTCGTCCTCGACGTAGCGGTAGTTGACGTTGACCGGGACGGCGCGCAGCTTGAAGCAGGCGATCATCCCCTCGAGGTACTCGACACCGTTGTAGAGCCACAGGCCGACGTTGTCGCCGGGGCCGACGCCGTCTTCGGCCAGCGCGTGTGCCAGCCGGTTGGCCCGCGCGTCGGTCTCTGCGTAGCTGAAGCGCCTGTCGGCGCACACGATCGCCTCGCGCTCGGGCACGGCGTCGACGACGATCTCCCACAGGTCGGCCAGGTTGAACTCCACTGTCACACCGAGACCTGGGCGACGAAGTGACGGGCCGACAGCGGCTCGCCGGTGGCGTCGGCCACGAGCTCGTCCCAGCGCTTGGCCGCTCCGGGACGGAAGACGTGCTCGACCAGCCACTTCCCCGCCTCGACGCGGTTGACCACGCCGCCGGCGCACGCCTTCAGCGCGGCGTCGAGCTGTGAGGCCATCAGCTCGCCGTAGAGATAGTTCTGGTAGTAGACGGGCGCGACCGCGAGGTGGATCTTGGCCGCCCAGTCGGGTGACCCCACGGCTCCGTCCCCAGCCGCTCTCCCGGAGCGGCTCTCGGGCCGCGCGATGCGCTGGTGCCGTTCGACGAGGTCCCACCACCGCCGGTCGTGGTCGGCATCGGGGTCGTGGTACAGGCCGCGCTCGAACTGGACCACGACGAGCGCCCACCGCGCGAACACGAGCCCGGCGCCTCGTTGCGTCTCGGCCAGCACGGCGCGCGTGCGTTCGAGCCGGTCGGCCGACATGCCACCGACGCCGGCGAGCCAGTCGGGGTCACGGCTGCGGCGCCCGAACAACATTGCGACCGCCTCGGTGGCCAGCATGTGCGAGGGCGCGCGGAGCACGAACGGAAGGCCGACGTCGATGTAGCGGTCGTAGGCGGCGTGGCCGAACTCGTGCAGCATCGTGCTCGCCCACCGCTCGTTCGGAACGTTGTTGCTCAGCACCCGCACGTCGCCCTCCCGATCGATGTGGATGCAGAACGCGTGCTGGCTCTTCCCCTCGCGGGAGTACAGGTCGCTCTGCTCCATCACCGGGCGCACGTCGAGCCCGAGGCCCTCATAGGTACGCAGGGTGAGCGACTCCAGGTCGGCGGCCGCGAAGTGCTCGTCGAGATCGAGGCCGGCGACCCGTGGCGGCTCCTGGAAGAACGGGTCGTCGTAGTGCCACGGGCGCAGGTCGCCGACGGCGCAGCCGAAGCGGCCGGCCCGTTCCGCGTCGAGGCGGCCCTTCCACTCGGCGAACGGCGCGGCGGTGGCCGCGTCGACCTCGTCGAGCGTCGCGAGGAGCCGGTCCTCGTCGAGGTCGTCGAGGGCCAACGCCATCGCGTAGTGGTCGCGGTAGCCGAGCGACCGGGCGGCCTCGTTCCGGAGCCGAACCAGATCGAGCACCATGGCGGCGACCGCGCCACCGACCGACTTCGACGCCTCCCACGCCTTGCGCCGGAGGTCGACGTCGTCGGAGTTGAGCAAGATCTCCTCGATGCGGTTGTCGTTCACCCGCTCGCCGTCGATCTCGCCGCGATGGGTGTTGTAGACGCCCTCGACCTTGGTCTCGAGCTCGACGATCCGGCGCCTGAGGTCGGCGTCGAGCTGGTTGGGCTGCATCTGCTGGAAGAGCACGTCGAGCCGGCGCCGTTCGAGGGACCCGCGCGCCGCGCCCTGCCGGGCATCGCTCACGGCTGCAAAGGTGTCGCGGTCGCTGAGCGCCTCGCGCAGGCGCAGCTCGGCTTCCTGGCGGCGGCGGTCGGTCTCCTCGGACGTGCGGGTGCTGAACTCCCACCACGCTCGCCCGACCTCGACCTCGAGTGGGCGCAGGCGACCCTCCAGCTCCGTGATCAGATTGGCGACCCCAGGCACGGCCGTCGATCCTAGGGGGATGCGCGTGGTGGTCACCGGTGGCACGGGCTTCATCGGCGGCGCGGTCGTTGAGGAGTTGCGAAGCCGCGGCCACGACGCTGTCGCCGCCAGCCGTCACGGTGACGTGCGTGTCGACGTGGGCGACCCCGGCACACTTCGGGCCGCGTTCGACGGTGCTGACGCGGTTGTCAACTGCGTCCAGTTCACGAACTATCCGATAGAGAACGCGCGCAAGGGCCGTACGTTCGACGAGGTCGACCGCAAGGGCACCGAGTCGCAGGTCGGCGCGGCCAGGGATGCCGGCGTGGCGCGCTTCCTCTACCTGTCGGGCGCGGGAGCGGATCCTCGCGGACCGAAGCACTGGTTCCGCGCCAAGGGTGCGGCCGAGGCAGCGGTCCGAGGCAGCGGCCTGTCGCATTTCGTGCTGCGTCCGTCGTGGGTGTTCGGGCCGCGCGACGTTGCCCTCAACCGGTTCGTCCCGTTGGCACGCCTCCCGCTGATGCCCGTCATCGGGCCGGGCACGCAGCGACTCGAGCCCGTGTTCGTGCGGGACGTGGCGTGGGCCTTCGGTGAAGCCCTCGATCGCGGGACGGAAGGTACCTTCGAGATCGGTGGACCGGAGCGGCTCACGATGGACGATGTGGAGCGAACGCTGTTGCGGGTGCTCGGACGGCGCCGCCGGCTGCTGCACGTGCCCGCCGGGATGATCCGTACGGCGGCGCGGGCACTCGCCCACGCGCCCGGCCCGCCGCTGACACCTGACGCCGTGGAGTTCCTGCTGAACGACGCCCTCGCCGACACCGCGCCCCTGGTCGCGGCCCTGCCCGGGCTCCCCCGTACCCGGCTC